>JAUXGG010000368.1 GCA_030622265.1 Candidatus Eiseniibacteriota bacterium | reverse complement strand
CCTCTTAAGCGCCAGGAGAGTATCGGCGGCCTTATCGCGCAGCTTGTCGGTGGAGTCTATTCGCCCGAGGATGCGGTCATCGGTTCCCACCGTGATCGTCGTTCCGGTCGCTTCCCGGACCCGCGCTTGATTCTCCGGGTCGGGACGCTTCTCAGAGCCAGGGTGTTTCTCAATGAATCGATGTTTCTCAGAGAACTGGAGCTTCTCAAAGAACTCAGGCTTGGCTAAGTGATACCGGACACCGTCGACAAATCCGGATATACCCATCCCGGTTACGGCAGTCACGTCCTGCGGCTCGGGCCAGTGTATTCCCCGCCTGCGGCTTTCGGCCAGGATTGCGCCAGCAAGCGGATGGGTGGAAGCCGATTCGATGCTGGAGGCGACGCGAAGCAGCTCGCTTTCCGGTATTCCCTCCCGCGGCATTACCGCGGAGACGGATGGCCTTCCCTCGGTAAGCGTTCCCGTCTTGTCCAGGGCGATAGCCTTGACCGTCGCCGCTTGTTCCATGTGAGCTCCGCCCTTTATCAGTATTCCCAGCCTGGCCGCAGATGCGAGTCCCGAGACTATCGCCACGGGGGTCCCTATCACAAGGGCGCACGGGCAGGCGATAATAAGTACCACCAGTGAGCGGTAAAGCCAGTCACCCTCGAGCCCCATCAGGCGGGGCACGACGGCAACAAGCACGGCGGACACGACGACGACCGGTGTGTAAATGCGGGCAAACCGGTCGATGAAGCGCTCAAGGGGCGCCTTGGTCTCCTCCACGTGTTCGATGAGGTGGATGATTCTGGCAAGCGTGCTTTCATCCTTAAGCTTGGTCACCTCGACCTCAATCAATCCCTCCCCATTCAGGGTTCCGGCAAATACCCGGGATCCTTCCTCCTTGGGTGCTGGCATCGGTTCACCCGTTATGGGGGATTCATCCACGGAGGTCCTCCCGGAGGCCACACGGCCCTCCAGCGGAATTCGCTCTCCCGGCTTGACCATGACGATGTCACCCGGGCGGACATCCGCCGCGTTGATCTCGAGCTGTTCACCGTCTCGTTTCACGTTAGCGGTATCCGGCGAGAGCTCCATCAGGGATTCTATCGCCCTGCGGGTCTTGGCCATTGCAAGCGCTTCCAGGATGATAGCCACCGAAAACAGGAACGCCACCATCGCCGCCTCAGCCCACTCCCCGATTACCGCTGCGGCTATAATGGCAATGCTCATCAGCACGTTCATGTCTATCTGGAGGCCCCTGATGGCGGAGATTCCCCTCATCAGGGTAAGGGGCAGGGCTGCAATGGTTGCGGCAATGAGCATCAGGCGTATCGCCTGGTGTCCCGGGTGAAAGATGTGAGTCGCAAGAGCTGCGAGAAGGAAGAGCGCCGCGACAGCGGTAAGGAACAATCTCCGCCTGGACACAGCGCCCCAGAGATCGCCCATGCCATGTCCCGGAGCCTCATCGGCGGGGTATGCCTCGTACCCCTTTCGCTTAAGGCTCCTGATCACCGGCTTCCTGTACGTCTCGTCGCTGAGCTTCACGTCCAGGGTTGAGAGCGTGAAGCTGACTCTTGCCTCTTCAACCCCATCGATGGTGCCCGCGAGCTTCTCAAGAGCCCTGGCGCAGTCAATGCAATCGAGGTCTCTGACCTTAAGTCTCAGACGCATCTACTCTTCCACCTTGCCAATAACCTACGGTGCATTATACTACCTCATGGTACACGAGAGCCTAAGCAAAAGCCCGAGCAGCCTGAAGAAGAGGAACACGCTGGTGCCAGATCAAGACCCTTGCGTTTCCGTGGTGATACCCAACCTGAACGGAAAGGACCTCCTGGGTGAGTGCCTTCGCTCGCTCGAGCGGCAGAGCTTCAAGGACTTCGAAGTGATTCTCGTCGATAACGGAAGCACCGACGGTTCGGCGGCATTCGTCAGGAGTGAATTCCCCTGGCTGGGGACCATCATCGAGAATCCGGCCAATCTCGGTTTCGCCAGGGCCTGCAACCAGGGCATCGAAGCTTCGGCGGGCAGGTATATCGCCCTTCTCAATAATGACACCGAGGCCCATCCCTCCTGGCTTGCCGAGCTTGCCGGTGCTGCGGATTCTCATCCGGCCGTGGGCATGTTCGCGAGCAAGACACTGCTTTTCGACAGGCGCGACACCATCGATACCACAGGTCACTTGATGTATCCGGATGGCCTCAACCGGGGAAGGGGCAGGCTGGAGATCGACGAGGGCCAGTTCGATGAGGAGACCGACGTTTTCTTTCCCAGCGGTTGTGCCGCACTCTACCGGAAAGCCATGTTCGACGAGATCGGCATGTTCGACGAGCATCACTTTGCTTACGGCGACGATATAGACATAGGCATAAGGGGAAGGCTCGCGGGCTGGGGATGTCTCTTCGTGCCTGCATCGGTGGTCTATCATCACTACTCAAAGACCACCGGGGCATATTCACCACGCAAAGTCTACCTCGTTGAGCGGAACAGGATCTGGATAGTCTGGAAGTATTTCCCGATGAAGCAACTTCTCTTGAGCCCCTTCCACAGCTTCGCACGATATTGCCTTCAGGCTTATGGCGCCTTATCAAGAAAGGGCGCAGCCGGCCAGTTTGCGAAGCAGCACTCCGGATGGAGCTTGATCTGGAGCGTGATCAAAGCCTATGTTGATGCCTTCCGGGGCGCCCCCAGGGTGTGGCGCGAACGTGGGCGGATGAAAAGATTGAGGAAGGTCTCGAGCTCTGAAATAGACCGCTGGTTCAAGTACTACCGCATGTCTCTACGCGAAATCGCCCTCAAGGACTAGGCTTTGCAGCTCATAACCCAAAGGTCGCTGGTTCAAATCCTGCCCCCCGCTACCATCTCAAAAGAAGCGTTCCCGTTCCCATTCGCCGGTAGCGGGAACTTCTTCATATAGACCTT
>JAUXGG010000280.1 GCA_030622265.1 Candidatus Eiseniibacteriota bacterium | reverse complement strand
TCCTTGAGCTTTCCGATAGCGTTAAGGGCGCTTGAGCGGAGCTTCCAGATATCGTCATGGGATAGCTCGAGCAAGGGATCAAATGCCTCGGGGCTTCCTATGATCCCGAGGATCCAGCTGGCCTCGGCCCGGGCCCTCCGGCTGTCCTCAAGCACGGCCTCTGATAGCATGGGTACGGCCGGCTGGCCGATCTCCTTCAAGATGTCTTTTATGGTATGCCTTTCGCGCGCGTCCTTGGTATCCAGCACGCTTCTTAAGTAAGCGATGCTTGATACCGAGTCCTCGACCATCTTATCGAAGGCATGCTTTCGCCAGGTGCCAAAGCGGGGTTCGCCCCTGGCACTCAGGATGAAGAGTTCTTCCGGCGTAAAGGGCCGTTTCTCGAAAGGGTGGGTCTTTGCAGCCAGGTCACCTCTCGGCCGGCTGGGTTTGCCGGGATAGTCGATCCCCAGGCCATACATCCCGCTTTCCCATATGGCTTGATTGCTTCCCCTGGCGGCGTAGAAGTCCCTCCCCAGTTTATCTATGTGCAGTCCTATGCTCCCGAACTCGCGCCTGTAGTTGCCATAGCCGTTCACGTTGACGGTGCTCTTGCAGGCATAGGAGTCGATGCCGTCGGCGTCATAAAGGATACCCGTACCGTTGGCATTACCCGCCCCTTGAGACAGGTCGGTTGCCGTGTACCAGTCATTGCCCGAGAAGTCGGCGAGCAGCCCAAGTGAGAGGTCGTGGCCGCACCCGTGTGATACCCCCTTACTCTGGTAAGCATCGTCTCCGCTCTCATCGGTTAAGAGGCCGAAGGCAAGGTGGATTCCCGCCCCCTGGGCGTACTGGTAGGAGCAGTAGCGGTCATGGCCGTGCCGGTCCACGATGGCGCCCACCGCGAACCAGTACGCGACGCCCTGACCGAAGATATCGCTCGAGTAGAGATCGTTGCCCCGCGAGTCGATGAGCAGTCCGATGCCCCCTGAATAGTCAGGCCTGGATCCGAAGGCGCATCCCTGGGACAGGGTGAGATAATGATCGTCATAGCGCAGGATGTCTGTCTGGGCCATCCTCGTGAAGTAGGTGTCATTGCCGCCGCCTTCGAGGAGGAGGCCGCTACCCATTACATAGCCGAAGGCCTGGGACTGGATTCCCGCGGTATAGGTATCGTGTCCTTCGACATCATGGAGAATCCCGAGTCCCATGAAGCCGGCTCCCTGGGAGAAGGCTTCGGACATATAGGTGTCATTCCCCTGCCGGTCCAGGAGCGCACCGGCCCCGCAGATCCCGGCCCCTAAGGAATTGCCCTTGTCCGCATAGGTGTCGTCTCCGGCGCCATCGATGATGATGGAAGTTCCAAGGGTGATGCCCGCTACGGCAGAGCCGTCAATCGAGCGGTACGTGTCACGGCCTTCATAGTCCACGATCAGCCTGAAGTTCACGTCGCGCTGGTCGGTGAGGCTGTAGATGTCGTCTCCGCCGAGATCGATCACCAGAGCGAAGCAGCCATCATAGGTATTGCGTGAGGTTCCCCCGATCACGACCGGCCCCAGGCTGGTACGTCCGATGTAAAGCACCGGTCCCGTGACCCTGGAGACCGCGCCGGCAAAACTGATCCTGCCGCCGCTGTACCTTTCGTATGCCTCGTCAAAGGGCATGGAGCGCTGCACACATGATGAGAGATCCTCGGCGGACTTGATGGCAAGATAGGACATCGCCGCCAGGGCCTGCACGTGGATCTCCTCGCAGATGGCAAGAACCGAATCGTTGGTGGCCTCTTCCGCCTTCTCCAGCATATGGAGCTCGAAGGGGCCGACCTTTTCATAGCCCTTATCCGGCGCGACCATGGACGGCAGCTCCTCATACAGGAAATCCAGGTGGGGCTCCACGCGGGAGATAGCTATATCCCTCAGACAGGTCAGGTAACCGAGATCATCGAGGTAAGTCTCCAGGCTGTAGTCGATGGAGGAAGGCAGATGTGCCGCCCTGCCGGTTAAGTCCGTCAACCGGACCGGATCGGGATCGTGGATACAGCAATTAGTCGGATCCACCGACATGGCATGCCAGAGGGTGAGGGCCTTGCCGTGCAAAGAAAGGGTTCCTTCCACATCGCTCGCGAGGGCATCCATGCGCTCCAGGAGGCTTGCGGGATTGTACATCAGGGAATCGATCAGGGGGAGCCTGAACACATCGGGCTCCGCATAGTCGTGCCGGATCCGGAAATCGGCGGGCGTCATGCCCATGTCTAAAAGGGCATCGGAAAGGTCGGCCTTGAAGCGATCCACTTCTGTCGGGCTTAATGCGCGACAGGGTGACACCATTGACATGGCTGTCGAAACAACCAGGAGACACAAGATCACAGGGGCTCTCATGACATACCTCCTTTGGGCTACCTGGCTCCCGGCAATTCGCTGTGGAACAGGTGGGACCGGCATTTGCAGTCGGATGCGCCAAAGCCTCGAACCGGGGTAAAGGCCCCGGCCAGGGCGGCGGCCAACTCGCACTCGAGAGATTTTCCATGCTCAAACATAAGTGCACCAATCACATTGGAGTGTACCGTAAGGTAGTCGATATGCCAGAACTTTCGCTTGCGCCTCCTCGCATGCCTGGCAAGGCGCTTCGCTGGCGATCTGCCGCCGCTTCCAACGTAGAAGTAAATGCCGGGCTCGAAGGCGGTCTTGCCAAGCCGTCCGATCTTGATCACCCGCCTGCGGGGCAGGTAGACGAGGAGAATGTAGGTGAGTTTGGTCGCCGGCGTACTCACTTTACTTTCGCGGGGATCTTACGCTCAAGGTGGCTCTTTTAACGTCGGGTGCCGAGCCGCGCATTATCTGGATCTCGATCTCATCCCCCGGCTTTCCCGCGGCAAGAAAGTACATAAGAGCTCTCAAGTCCGCTATCGGCTTTCCATCTATTGTAACTATCACGTCTCCGTCCTGAAGCCCGGCGGCCTCCGCGGGACTCTTGGGGACCGTACCCTTAAGGCCCACGCCGGTGCCGGAGTATGCGAAGTCAGGCACTATCCCGAGGAAGGCGCCACTCCCGCGCGACATCTCGGGCGGTGACTTCTCCTCGGCTTCGATCACGGGAGTGAGCTGCTCAATTCCCGAGAGTGCGTGTGTGACGTCCGCGACATAACTGGTGAGACGCGCCAGGTCGGTGAAGTTCAGATTGATCAAATCATCATCGGGTGAATGGTAGTCAGCATATGCGCCGGTGAAGAAGTGGAGCGATGGGATGCCCCTGGCGTAAAACGGATTCTGGTCGGAGAAGCCGTAGATCTCCTTTTTCTCGATCAGATCGAATCCTGGTTTCTTATTGGTCCGGCGAAGTAGTTCGCTCATCTCCTCGGCGCTCCTGGCGCCGAAGATGATGACCTTGTTATCCTCCACTCGGCCCACAGTATCCAGGTTGATCATTGCGGTGGTGTTCTCCATGGGGAAGGGGGGATGCTTGCAGTAGTACTCGGATCCTAAGGCTCCGAGTTCCTCTGCGGTGAAGCAGACAAAGACGGTTGAACGATCCGGGGACCCGGCCTTTGCCACAATACGCGCAACCTCGATCAGCGCCGCAACACCGGACGCATTATCATCGGCACCGTTATGGATCTCGCGCCGCCAGGGGGTGGATGAAGCGATATCACCATAGCCCAGGTGGTCGTAATGAGCGCCGACCACAATATACTCATCGGCCCTGGTCCCTCCCGGGACTACCCCACCGATATTCCTGACCTTTATGGTCTTGGGCTCTATCGCGACACTGATGCTGCAGGTTGTTGCATTGCCCGACCCGAAAGTGTCG
>JAUXGG010000222.1 GCA_030622265.1 Candidatus Eiseniibacteriota bacterium | reverse complement strand
GGGTCAGGTACCGATTTGTGAATTCACAAATCGGTACCTGACCCCGGGGTTGTGAATTCGAGCTAGTTGGCCGGGAGCTTAACCCACGGGTGCCTACAGCCCAGATCAAGAAGATGGGGTGGATGAGGGGATTCGAACCCCCAACAACTGGATCCACAATCCAGGGCTCTACCATTGAGCTA
Organism: Candidatus Eiseniibacteriota bacterium; assembly: GCA_030622265.1. Classification (GTDB taxonomy): domain Bacteria; phylum Arandabacterota; class Arandabacteria; order Arandabacterales; family Arandabacteraceae; genus JAUVJV01. The sequence continues at coordinate 4,049 of JAUXGG010000222.1, read as the reverse complement.
CACCCACCACCATATTCGCTTTTGTTCCGATGGCGCGCCTGGAGGGATTCGAACCCCCGACCTACGGATTAGAAGTCCGTTGCTCTATCCAACTGAGCTACAGGCGCACTTCCGTTTGCCTCTCTCCGGCTCACGGTCTAATCAAAGTATGCACTGAGTTGCTGGCTAATTGCCACGCTAAACGAAAAATCGCTCTTGTACTGGCCCTCGGCGTGAAAGCTCCAGGCTTTCCCCATCGGGATTCTCGCACCCAGGTAGCCGCCGAAGTTGCCCTTCTCATCGACAGTGGCCTTGTGCCGCTCGAGGTTCTGACCCAGGGGCTTTATCTCGACGTGCCCGTCGGCGGTGGTCCAGTAACCGAAGCCGCCGCCGTAGAGAACCAGCGGCCCCGCATCGACCTGGAGGGCAACACCCAGGTTGATGTCACGCCAGCCCTGGTAGCGGGCAAGGATCTTAGCCGTGCCACCACCAAGATCCTCCCTGAGCTCCCCGTCCAACTCGGTCTCATAGTCGGCGTAGAAATTCGCCTGGAGGATGGGCCCTATGCCCCAGCTGGGTGCCCGGTAGAGGAGCCCGTTGATGCCGAGCGTGAGATTAAAGCCGTAATCGCCTTCAAAGTCTTTCGGCGGGTCGAGCTGGGTGAAGAGGGTATCTATCTTCAGGTTGCCTACGCCGAACCTCGAATAGAAAGACCAGTTCTCGGCAAAGGTGTAATACACCTGAATCCAGTAGTTGCTCTGCTTGAGCGTACCCGTCACCATGTCCTCATCATCCGTCTGCCACTCGGACTTATAATTGTGATACCCGAGTCCCCAGGAGAACTCGTGCAATCTGCCGAGCGGTGCGGGCTGACCCAGGTCCTGGGAAGCCGATGAGACGCCCGCGCTGCACAGAACCGAAACCACCACCACAACCGCGACAAGGCCTTTCATGCCGGCGATGGCGATGTCCCACATGTTCTCGTAGGTCAGCCCGGCGGTCAGAATAGATCTCACGGTTCTCCTTCGTTTTCGCCGCAGGGCGGTTTCTTGGTCGGGGCGAGAGGATTTGAACCTCCGACCCCCTGCTCCCAAAGCAGGTGCGCTAACCGGACTGCGCTACGCCCCGTCCCGGTGCAAGCCTACGCGCACCGATGCGTGCAATTCAACCCAATTTACACGACGGGCGGGTGCGTGTCAAGATTAGGGGACGCCGGCAAGCCGCATAAGGGAATGCCGGGCGGGATGCTCGCCGGCCAGGGATCTCTCAGAGCTTATCGCGCGCACAGAGGGCGAGGATAAAATCCCGGATGGCGTTAAAGGCCTGAGCCCTGTGGCTGATCTTGTTCTTCTCCTCCTCACCGAGCTCGGCCATGGTCTTCTTCTGTCTCGGGAGATAGAAGATGGGGTCATAGCCGAAGCCCCCCTCGCCACGGGACTCGTCGATGATCCTTCCTTTGACCTCGCCACGCTGGATGATCATCTTGCCCTTGGGAGTTACGAGCGCCGCCACGCAGACGAAAGCCGCCTTTCGCTTCTCCTCCGGGGTGGAACGCAGATTCTCCAGGAGTTTCCTGTTGTTCTCCTCATAGGAGGCGCCTTCTCCGGCAAACCTCGCCGACTTGACGCCGGGCTTCCCGCCCAGGGCATCGACCTCAAGCCCCGAGTCATCAGCCAATGATGCCAGTCCAGTCTGCTGCCACACGCTCATCGCCTTCTTAAGCGCGTTTTCCTCGAAGGTGCGGCCATCCTCTTCGGCAGGAGTGACATCGGGAAACTCCTTCAGGCTTACAAGATCAATGGGGGCGTCGCAGAGGATCTGCCTGATCTCCCGTACCTTGTCCTCATTGCCGGTGGCGAGCACCACCTTCAGTCGTTCAGTCAATCCCAAGAGCCCTCTTCTGAATCTTGAGGATCTCGCCCACTCCCTTGCGGGCAAGGGCAAGCATCCGGTCCATATCCGCCTTGGTAAAGGCCATGCCCTCGGCCGTTCCCTGTACCTCGACGAAGCGGCCGCGGCCTGTCATCACCACATTGAAATCCACCTGAGCAGCCGAGTCCTCGCTGTAGCAGAGGTCAAGCATGGGCGCCCCGCCGACGATACCCACGCTGGTAGCGGCCACGGAATCAAGGAGGGGAATCTCCTTTATGACATTCCTGTTCTTGAGGGTCATCAGGGCTTCATATAGCGCGATATAGGCGCCGGTTATGGCTAGCGTCCTTGTTCCACCATCGGCCTGGAGCACGTCGCAGTCCACCACCAGCTGCCGTTCCCCGAGCCCGACGAGATCGGCCACGGCTCTTAAGGAGCGCCCGATAAGTCTCTGGATCTCCATGGTCCTGCCTGAGACCTTACCCCGCATGGACTCCCTCGGCGTGCGGGTATGCGTGCTGCGCGGAAGCAGGGAATACTCACCCGTGATCCACCCCTGTCCCTTGCCGTGAAGAAAGAAAGGTACCCGGTTCTCGACCGTGACCGCACACAAGACCCTCGTATAGCCCGCCTCGATAAGAGCGGAGCCCTCCGCGTGCTTGAGATACCCGGTCTTGACCTTGATCGGGCGCAACTCATCGAGTTTCCGTCCGTCCTGCCGCTTCTGCACTGCCTGGCCTCCTGTCATGGCTATATGCCCTGGAGCCTGATCTCTTCAAATTCTGAATTTACCACTCGTATCCTCGGGATCGAGAACCCCAGGAAACGCTCGACCTCGAGGCGCAGGTTAAGATGCATGTCGCTCAAGAAAACCTCGCACCTCGGTCCCAGGAGCGAACCGGAGAGCTGGCCCAGGCCGGCAAGGGCATGCTCGACCTCAAGGGCGGTCTCCTCGGCGGAATCGACCAGGATGACATCCCGGCCCATCACTCGTCCGATCACCTTCTTGAGCAGAGGGTAATGGGTGCAGCCGAGAATGAGCGTGTCCACGCCACACTCCACCAGATGCTTAAGGTATTCCTCCGCTATGTCGATGGTCACCTGCTGGTCCATCCAGCCCTCTTCTATAAGTGGCACGAAAAGGGGACAGTCTTTGCTGAAGACCTTGACACCCGGATCATCCGCCTGCACCGCATCGAGATAGGCGCCGCTCTGAATGGTGGCGCGGGTCCCTATGACCCCGACCTTCCGGTTGCGGGTCGCTCTCACCGCCGCCCTGGCGCCGGGCTTGATGACCCCGATGACCGGAATGTCCACGGCGCCCTGCAAATCGGCCAGGCTGTATGCGCTCGCGGTATTGCACGCGACCACTATCATCTTGGGCCTCTTGCCCATCAGGAACTCGACGATCTCGCGAGAGAACCTGGTGATGGTCTCGCGCGACTTGGTCCCGTAGGGAAGCCGGGCGGTGTCGCCGAAATAGATGATGCGCTCATCGGGCAGGCGATCCCCGATGGCACGCAAGACCGTGAGGCCGCCGATACCTGAATCGAACATGCAGATGGGACGCTCCTCAGACAACCGCCTACCTCCACTCCTGGGGCTTCAAGGGCCGGGACACAAGGAGGTGCCCCCCGACGGTGTTTACCTCCTCGCCCTCAACCAGGATGCGAACCGCGTCCACCTCGGGGAAGTTGGCGCATACCGTCTGCACAAGCGATGATATGAGCACATACTCGGCAGTTGTGCCGCCGGCGAAGTCTTTCACTATCTCCTGCGAGAAATCTATGAATGCAGTGCGGTCGTGTATGAAAACTCCCCGGAGCCTGGCGGAGGCAGGAAGCGAGGCCATCGCCTCTCCTTCGGGTCCGCTCACCAGTTCCTCGAGGACGCGCCGCAGATTTTCCAGGATATTGCGAGAGGAGACGATCTGCCTGTGTTCGGCCACCAGCGAGCCGCCATCGTGTGAGCCGAAATACAGGGTCACCTCCCGTGTGGTCTCGACCTCGCCGGTCTCACCGGGACCGGAAGGCCCCGACACACGCTCGCGGATGTACCAGCCCAGAACCACGACCACCATGATCGCAATCGCTACCGTAGCCGCTTTCCTCACGCTGCCTACTTTCCGTAGTGTTGCTTGAATCTGAGGACGGCCTCAACAATGCCGTTCACTATTGTATCCTGAAACGCATCGTCGG
>JAUXGG010000334.1 GCA_030622265.1 Candidatus Eiseniibacteriota bacterium | reverse complement strand
CCGGAACGCTATTATGTTCTTTTCCTGGTAGTCATAGTAGGGGCAATCACCGCTTACAATGAAGTTCTCTGCATCCCGGCGCATGTCAAGATCCCAGTCGTATAAGTCCTGGTTGTCCTGGTAACTGAGAGTGGGATCCCACTTCTTGCCCGGCATTGCCCGCTCATATGTATTATCCATCCAGCTGAACGAGGCTTCCAGGAAGGACCGGTCATTGATCATATGGCTGCCGTTCAAGGCAAAACGTAGGTTCTCGGTATCAGATCTCCGCCAAGTCTCCGGCACCTTAATACGCTCATACAGCCGGTAGGAATCATAGCTGCTGACCCGGTAGCTGTCCTCATAGTTGAATACGGCCTTCAACTTGGAGCGGCCGCGGCGGTAGGTGAGCACGAAGTCGTAGAGTTTCTGGTTCGCCGGCCGGTCGAGCGCCTCGATGCGGAGATCGCCATCGTCCCAGTCGCTTTGCTCGAAACCGATAACATATTTAAGGTCGCCCTCTTCGCTCGCGAATATGGGGCCACTGAAAAGGGCCCGCGCGCGCTGCTCGCCGGTGTCCAGCCGATCACCGGTGTCTTCGCTCTTCCAGAACATATGCAGCGGCAGGTAGGACCTGTACTCCAGAGAGCCCTTGAACTTCTCCGACCCTTCATTGGTGATGATGTTCACGATACCCGAGCTGGCGTTTCCGTACTCGGCGTTGAAACCACCCGTGAAAATCACCATCTCGTTAACAGCCTGGGTGGAGATAAAAAGCATGGAGTTATTCGCGATGGGATCCTGAATGGGCGTATTATCCACATAGTACCCCACCTCGTCTTCACGGCCACCCCTGATGTGGCTTCCCCTCGCGTCCACGGATGACCCTGAGATAAAGTTCACGATATCGGTCGGATTGTCCACCGGAAGCGCCCGCACCTCGTCACTGGACATGATATGGCGAGTCGAGGTGACATCAACCTGGACGATGGGCCGCTCCGCCTGGACTATGATGGGTTCCAGCTCGGCCGCGACGGTCGTCTCCAGGGTGAAGTCCACTATCTGGGTCAGACCCGGATTGACGACCACACCTTCGACCCTCACGGGCTTGTACCCCATGAAGGAGGCCTGGACATCATAGGTCCCGGGCGCCACGTTCAGGATAGCGTAGAGGCCGTCAGCCAGCGACATGCCACCCATCGGCGTTCCGACGATGACGATATTCGCGAACTGGAGAGCCTCTCCCGTCTCTGCATCCATGACCCTTCCAGCGATTTTCCCGACGTTCTGGCCGACGCACAGCGCCGGGATAACCCCAACGAGCAGGAACACTATCAGGGTCTTGATGGTGACACTTCTCATGACCTACCTCCTTTTGACAAATGGACAGACTGGTGTTCAAAGGCTGGATTGCCTGGGTTTAAGTTGCCCTGACAAGGGCAAATCGACCCCGGGATGGAATCGACATTTACAAATGCCTTCTGGTCAGACTTAAAGGAGCCTTCCAATATGGAATCTCTCCCGCCTGTGACCTGCGATCACCCCCAGGGTGATAACAGGCAGATGAGCCGAAACACTTCACCTCACCTCACCCGCGCAGACTTTGCGCTAGATGGGAAATCCTGTCAAGAACTTTTTCATACTTGCGCTTTTTGGATTCATCTAAGAATCCACTGGAGCTATAAAGGGTCAAGACCAGATTGCAGACTCACATCCACCCACCGGCCTTTACCCGGGAGACAAATCTCCTTGACTTTCGGGCTCAAATATGACAAACATGGGAGGTTTATTTTGTGTATTCTATCCTTACAATTGGGCCGACTGGGAGAGCTCGGGATAGGATTCGGGGTAATGGTTTGGAACCGGAAGGTGAGGAGGTGCCATGTCGAAGTTGAAGGAGAAGTTGAAGGAGAAGATTGACGGTTGGCGGCCGCGCACTACCAAACTGCTGAAGGAGCATGGAGACAAGAAGATCTCTGATGTCACCATCGCTCAGGCAATCGGCGGCGTGAGAGGCGTGAAGTGTCTGGTCACAGACATCTCTTATCTTGATCCCATGGAAGGGATTCGCTTCCGCGGCCATACCATACCCGAGACCATGGCGGCTCTGCCCAAGGTGGACGATGGCGGCATGCCCTATGTTGAGGGGTTCCTCTGGCTCCTCCTTACGGGCGACATGCCCACCAAGGATGAAGCGCTCGAGATGGTCGCCGACTTCAAAAAGCGCGCAAAAACACCTGGGTACGTTTTTGACATCTTGAAGGCCATGCCCAAGGACTCGCATCCAATGGCGATGTTCCCTACGGCGGTCCTTTCGATGCAGAAAGAGTCTGAGTTCGTCAAGGCTTACAATGCCGGCACCAGCAAGATGGACTACTGGGAGTCAACGCTGGAAGACAGCCTGAACCTTCTTGCCAGGCTTCCCCAGATCGCTGCCTTCATCTACCGGTGGAAGTACAAGGACGGCAACATCATCGATCCTAATCCCAATCTCGACATGGGCGGCAACTTCGCCCATATGATGGGCATCGGCAAGCCTTACGACGATGTTGCGCGTCTCTACTTCATCCTGCACAGCGACCATGAGAGCGGAAACGTCAGCGCCCACGCCGGCCATCTGATCGCCAGCGCGCTTTCCGATATCTACTACTCCATCTCCGGGTTGCTCAACGGCCTGGCAGGTCCCCTGCACGGGCTGGCCAACCAGGAAGTGCTGCGCTGGATCCAGGGCGTGATGGACAAGATGGGCGGCAAGATCCCCAACGAAGAAGAGATGAAGAAGTTCGTGTGGGATACGCTGAATTCCGGCCAGGTCATTCCGGGCTTCGGTCATGCAGTCTTGAGGAAGACAGATCCAAGGTATCAGGCGCAGCGTGAGTTCTGTCAGAAGCACCTGCCGGACGATCCGATCTTCAAGTTCGTCGACGGGCTCTACAATGTCGTCCCGCCGATCCTGGAGGAGCAGGGCAAGGCCAAGAACCCCTGGCCCAATGTCGATGCTCAGTCGGGCGTTATTCAGTGGTACTACGGCCTGAAAGAATATGATTTCTACACTGTTCTCTTCGGAATCGGCCGTGCAATGGGCGTCTGCTCGAACATCATCTGGGACCGCGCCCTTGGCTATCCCATCGAGAGACCCAAGTCGGTTACGACAGCAATGCTTGAGGAGATGGCCGGAATCAAATAGTCAGCCGGTCTCATCCTGTTACAAAGAGAGGGGGCGCCTTCGGG
>JAUXGG010000281.1 GCA_030622265.1 Candidatus Eiseniibacteriota bacterium | reverse complement strand
GTCGCCATTTCCGATGACGGGATGCCCATTGCCGACGGCACCCTGATGAGAAGGGCCCTTGAATATGTCAAGATGTTCAGCCGTCCCGTCGTGTCCCATTGCGAGGACCCGGTCTTAAGCGCGGGTGGTGTCATGAACGAGGGACGGATGTCCACCCTGCTGGGGTTGAAGGGAATACCCGGCGCGAGCGAGTCCGCCGCGGTCATACGGGACATAATTCTGGCCGAGCTTACCGGCTCCAGGTTGCATGTCTGCCACATCTCAACCTCGAGAAGCCTGGGGTTTGTCAAGGAGGCCAAGAGCAGGGGCATAGGTGTAACCTGCGAAGTCACCCCCCATCACCTGGTCTTGACCGACCAGGCGGTCCGGACCTTCGACAGCAATGCCAAGATGAATCCCCCGCTCCGGGACGAGAGAGATGTCGGGGCGCTCAGGCACGGCATCAAGACCGGCTTGATAGACGCGATCGCCTCCGACCATGCTCCCCACAGCATCGAGGAGAAGGACCAGGAGTTCGATCTTGCGCCTTTCGGCATCATCGGGCTGGAGACCTCGCTCGGCCTGATGTGCACTCATCTCTTTCACGAGGGAATCGTCTCGCTTTCCGGGCTCATACGCCTGATGAGCACCAACCCGGCGGTGATACTCGCCCTTCCGGCCGGGACGCTCAAGGTCGGTGCGCCGGCGGACATCACGCTGCTGGATCCTGACCTGGAATGGACCGTTGACGAGTCTCAGTTTGAGTCCCTGTCGAGAAATACTCCCTTTTCCGGCTGGAAGCTTAAGGGCCGGGCAGTTAGTGTTCTTGTAGGGGGAAGATGGATGATGAGGGAGGGAGAGATCACAGGAGGGCAGTGATGAAAGAGCGTAACTGGTACTGGCTGACCAGGATGAAGCAGGTGAAGAAGGCGCTTGAGCGCAATGGCATGAATGCCGTGGTCGCCCGGTCGGGTGAGGAGGCGAGGAAAAAAGCTCTCCGGCTGATACCCAGGGGTGCGACCGTCGGACTGGGAGGTTCGCGCACGATTCAGGAGATCGGTCTCCTCGATGACCTGAGAAAAGGCGACTACCGGCTCCACGATCAGTACGCTCCTGGGCTCAATATCGAGAACTCGCGGGAGATAAGAAAAAAGGGTATCAACGCCGAGTACTTCGTGTCCGGCTCCAACGCAGTTACCGATGATGGAAAACTGGTAAACATCGACGGCGCCGGCAACCGCCTTGCGGGCTTCTGCTACGGCCCCGAGAAAGTGATCCTCTTAGTCGGGAGAAACAAGATAGTGGCCGATGTCGAAGCCGCCATCGACAGGGTGAAAAACGTTGCCGCCCCGATGAACGCTAAACGCTTCGGTTTCAAGACACCGTGTGCGACGACGGGCAGGTGCAGCGATTGCGCATCGCCCCAGCGTATCTGCAATCTTACCCTGATAATAGAGAAGCAGAAGCCGAAGGGAAGGATCACGGTAATACTGGTTAACGAAGACCTGGGGTTCTAGCCGTGATGGCAACTACTCGCCGCCGGCCCCTGTTTATCCTCCTTCGGGCCCTGGTCATCCTCCTTGTTGCGCTGGCGTCCTGTGCCTATTTCAACACCTACTGGCTGGCCAAGAGAGAGTACAAGGAGGCCGTCAAGGCTGGCGGCTACGACTTCGCGGATCCATATACCCAGGCCCATCTCCGCGGCGAGCCCGCAAAGCAAGTCGATTCCTGCATCGAGCGATGCGGCAAGATCCTGCTCCTTCATTCGGGCAGCGGACTCGTGGACGATGCGCTTCTCATGATGGGCAACTGCTTTGTCTTAAAGGGCGAATATGATAAGGCCATGAGGAAGTACGACGAGTTGCTGGAGATCTATGCCTCCAGCGATCTCACTTATGATGCAAGATATATGAAAGCATACACACTGGTGCGGAAGGGCGAGGCTGATCAGGCCACTCCCATATTGAGTGATCTCATCGCCCAGTCCGAGAAGAAGGATGTTCAGGAGAGGGCCGCGTACCTGGCCGGCAGGATCTTCCACCACGAGGGAGACTGCGAAAATGCGATCGAACTCCTGACGGCCTACCTGGAAGATTATGATGACGGAAAGCAGGCCGGCAAGGCGCGCCTGAACCTGGCCTCATGCCTGGCTAAATCGGACATGGCGGAAGACGCGATCCGGATCCTGGAGCCCATGTCCGGTTCGGATGATGCCGACGGGATCGCCGCGACACTCGGCATGGGCATCGCTTACCGGACGGTCGGAGACCATGACCATTCGGTTGAGATCCTCTCAGGGATCGCCGAGACCGCCACCGAGGACAGTGTGAGAGCAAGGGCCATGATAGAGATAGCCCTGACCCGGCTTGAGAAAGAAGAATTCGACGCGGCGATTGAGGCCCTGGACCAGGCCGCCGAGATCACCAGGCAAAAGGCCCCGCTCATGAGCGCCGAGGCCATATACACCAAGGGACTGATATATGAAAAGCGCTTGCTGGATTTCGATAAGGCCATAGAGACATACGCCACCATCTCCCAGCAGAAGTCCGAATATGCCCAGCTCGCCAAGAAAAGACACCATGCTCTCACATCGCTTCAGTCGTACCGGGAGGCCATGACGGATTCGATTCCTGACACGCCTGAGGAAGTGGCCCGGAACCTGTTCATGATGGCCGAGATTCTTATTGAGGATCTCGGTCTCGAGGATGATGCGAGGGAGCATCTCAAGTCGGTTGCGGACAGTATTCCCCAGACGGATTTCGGTGCGAGAGCAACGCTGAGATTTGCCGCCCTGTTGGAAGCCGATGGTGACACCCTGGCCCGCGTGTACCAGCGTAAGGTGATTGAGCTCTTTCCGAATACGGTCTATGCCAATGTTGCGAGGGCAGGTCTCGGCCTTGCGCTGGTGGATGTGGTAGTCGAAAAACCGGATTCCGCAGCTGTGGATTCCGCACTGGTGGATTCCGCAGCTGTGGATTCAACGGTGGTCGATTCGACGGTGGTCGAGGTGGGCCCGCCGGACAGATTGTCTCTTGACGCGGATGGGTCGGGAAGAATGCCCCCGTCGTCGTCCGTCTCGCCTGACTCCGCCTGGGCAAAGAGACGAGGGTCTCGCTCCTCGTCGCCGCGGGACAGCTCGCAATCTGCTAAGCGATTCCTAAGGCCTTCCCCGGAGATCCCGGCTCCGGAGGATACGAGCGGGTCACGGGAACCGGAACCTGAGAACCAGGATCCTCCTGAGAACCAGGATCCCCCGGAGACGCCCGTGCCCGGTGAAGGATCAGACCCGAGTGAGGGACACGATCAATGACCGCCACCCTCGTCTCAAAGGTAATCTCGAATGAGCGCTTGAGGGGTGACTTCCACATGCTGAGGCTGGATGCCCCGGCGGTCGCATCCGCCTGTATGCCCGGGCAGTTCGTAATGCTTAATGCCCTTACATCGGACTGGCCATATCTTAAGCGTCCCTTTTCGATCTACTCCTCAGACGGCGACAGTGAGATCGAGATCGTCTACAAGGTTGTGGGCAGGGCCACCCGCGTCATGTCGGGAATAGCGGCGGGTGAGGGCTTCGACCTCATTGGCCCCCTGGGCAATGGCTTCGCAGTCAAGGAAGGGATAACAAGCGTCATTGCCGTGGCGGGCGGCATCGGCCTTCCGCCGGTGGGATTTTATTGCCGCAAGTACGTGGGTGTCTTCGACCGGACCACCTTGATTGTGGGAGCCTCATCGAGAGAAGACCTCCTCATTCCGGTCGGGTTGGCGGTGGAGGGAGTTGAGCTGGTCGCC
>JAUXGG010000024.1 GCA_030622265.1 Candidatus Eiseniibacteriota bacterium | reverse complement strand
GGGCAGGAGCGCGGGAGCGTTTCCTGCCCCCCGGCTATTTCAGGCCTCGCCGGTCAAGCAGGGGCTCCACGACCCCCGGCTCCAGGCGGTCCATGCGGTAGAGCTGCTCGCGCCGCTTCCCTCTCATTGCTGGGTTCACCCACTCCCAGACGATCTCCCCGTCACGGGTGATCTCGAAAGTTCTTCCCATATCGCCTTCGCAAGCCAGGGTATTCCCGTTTGGAAAGCGATGGGCCGAGCCCTTCTCGGGGGTGAAGAAGTCCTCCGCCGGGTCCGCAACATATTCCCACTCGACCTCAAGGGTAACGGGATTGAGCTCGAGTAGTCTTGTATACTTGCGCTTTGTTCCGTTGTCGAACACGAGTATGTTCCCGTCTTGAACCATGGTGGGATGATGCGGCCAATCGAGGTGCCCCTCGCCCCACACCCAGAGTATCTCCTTGGTATCCTTTTTAAGGATCGCGATCTGGTTGACGTTCCTGAAGCAGATAAGCAGGTTTCCCCGCTCGAATCGGGCATCCTCAGCCTCCAGCGGATTCGGAGGAAGCACGGTTATGGTATTGAAGTGGAACTGGTCATACCTCAGTGGCCAGACATCTATCTCGCCCTTGAGCATCTTCGCCCGCTTGGTTGTCGGTTCCCAGGTCACGGGGTCTATTTCGCCTTCAAGCAAGCTGTCGAGAATCGCATCGATGAAGGAGCGCTGGTCGAACTTCCGCTTGATCTCGTCGAGATGCTCGTAGGTCGACCATCTCTCGAGAAGATCGCCATCATCACTGAAGCGCACAATCGAGGGGAACCTGACGCGGAGACCCCTGTGGATGTGAATCTCACGGGCGATCGTGTAATAAGTCCCGTCCGGCATCGGCACGATCTCGTGATGGGCTGGAACCGGAATGCTCCACAGGAGATTGGAATCCCAGTCCAGCCGTATCACGTCGTGGAACTTGCGTATGGCTATGAGATCACCGTTCTCCAGCATGACCGCCTGGTTCCAGACTCTCATGTTCTCATCGGGATACGTCCACCTGTGAACCAGGTCACCCGTCATATCCAGCAGGAATACCTCGGCGGACAGCCGGCCGCAATAGAGGTTGTATCCGGGGTAAGCGCGGGCGGTCTCATAAGCGGTCACTCCCGACCGGGTTGAATCAACATCGGTCGAGGTCACGGAAGTGTAGGGAAGAGAGCGGAGCGCCCTGAGGCGCTTCTTAAGATCCAGATCGGTGGGCTTCGCTTTGTCATTTTCGGCATATGCGACCGGGGTGAACGCGAGCACAGCCGCCAGCACCATGAAGCCCCACCGTATGCCGTCAGGCAGTCTCAATCCCATAACCCTCCTTGCTGACACAGAGTATACTCAACTAGGTATAATCAACTGGCTACTCTGGAATCAAGTGGAATAAGGCAATATGGGCCGGTACCGCTCCGGTCAACGGATCAGCACGATCTTGTGTCGGAGGTCTATATCCGGGGCCTTGATCCTGGCGAAATACACGCCGGGCGGAACCGGGACGCCACTCGTTCCAATGGTGTTCCACGTAGTCGACATGCCCTCTTCACCGAGCGACATGGGCAGGGTCGTTACCAGCCGGCCCTCCACATCGTATATCAGGCACTCCGCCACGTGGCCACATGGCTTGGAGAGCATGAGCACCACGTCTCCATGGGCGGGATTGGGGTATGCGCCCAGCATTGCCGCAGACGGCCCAAAGTCAGAAGGTCCCTGCCCGTCCAATTGTATCGAGAACATGTCGCTGAACCGGCTTCGCTTGCCGTGCGGATAGTCAATAGCCGCGACTCTCCAGTAGCAGCTATCCCCGGTCAGCAGACCTGGATCAATCGTGTACTGCGGTTCGCTGATGCCCGCTACGCGGACCACACCCTCGGTGAAATCGGGATCGGAGGCCAGCTCGAGCTCATACCATCCACACTCGCCCGACGTGGGTGTCCAGCTAAGATCGAGATTCCCATCGAGGTCCGCAACATCGATTGCCAGCGGAGGCTCCGGGGGCGAAGAGACGCAGGTGAATTCATATGCGGTCACGTCACTCAGGCGCTGGAGCGCTGAGTTTGACGAGGACGAGAGCGTACAGGCGGTGCTGTCGAGGGCCACAACAAACAGCAGGTGGGTTCCCAGGGGCAACGGCGCTGTGGTCAGGCTCCAGTCTATATCAGGACCGCTGCCGATCAGCGTGGCCTCGTTCCATCTGCCGCGGAGATTATCGATCTTCCAGAGCACCTTCATGACTCCGAAGTTGTTGGGGCTCCGGGTGGATGACGCCGAACCCGTGATGGTCGGTGTCGCGGTGTAGGCGACATCATTCGAAAGCGTGTCTATGCCCACCTCTATCCTCGGTGAGATCTTCTCTCTCAGCTGGAGCACCTCTATGGAATTCCCGGCATGATTTCCCACATAGAGCTTCTCGAGCACGGGGTCATAGCCCGCGTGATGGGGTTCCTCCCCGACGGGTATGGTCAATGTTGAGAGGAAGTTTCCATCTACCAGGTAAACGCTCGCCTCGTCCCAACTAACCGCGAAAACCCTGTTGATCCAGGTATCGGGATATGGCTCGCCGAGTCCGAAGCCGCATCTTACGGGGGTCCGGCGGTGGGTGGCGCCGTCCACGACCGTGATCTCTCCGTCATGCCGGCTGGACACGAAAATGGTGTTGGTGTTCGCATTCAATCTCACGGCCGATGGCTGCAGCCCCACGGGTATCTTGACCCGCTCGAGTGTCTCGCAATCCACGGCGCTGATACTCCGGCTGTAGGGCTCCACTGTGTACACAGTGGAGGTGAGAGGATTGAGACTCAGTCCCGTCGGCTTGCTCCCGATCCTGACAAATGTGTTTGATAGAGTTGCACCTTCAATCACGGAAAGCGACCAGCTGGTCCTGTTGGTAACATAGATTCTATTGTGCTCCAGACTGGTCACAACATCGCAAGGATACCCCCCGGCCCTTACCAGGGCGGTGTCGAGGGTCTGCATGTCGACCACGCTTACATCAAGGCTGAAGCGGTTGGTCACATACAGCTTGCCGGTATTGTGGTTGAAGGCAATCCCCCGGGAGTAGCCGCCCAGGGGGGCATTTACCGTGTCCGGCTGTCCGCTTCGCTTCACCGTGAGCACATTTGCCCAGGCACAAACAGTATAAACATCGTCGGTGATCGGGTTTATCCTCAGCGTATTGGGGCCGTCCGCCACGTCAAAACTGGAAACCGCGTTGGTCGTGCCATCGATCACCGTGACATCGGAGCTGAACCAGTTCGGGCAGTAGACCTCATGGGTTTCATGATTGATCTGGATGGGTCCCGGACCTCCCCCCGCTGGAAGCGCAAACCCGGTATAGCTGGCGCCATCCACCACGCTGACGGCGTAGGTCGCGCCGTTACAGGCATAACACTTGTTGGTGATGGGATTGACCGCCAGCATGCCGGGCGTTCCCTCTACCGATACGAGCGACGTATCACCGCCTGAGCTAACTTCCACGATGCGGCCCAGGCCGGGCAGCGATGCGAAAGCCCGGTCCGACAGAGGATCCACCGCGATCGACAGAGGGGGCACCGGAAGGGCGACATTCTGTGTTGAGTATGTGTCGGTGCTCACGACCGTGACACCGGAGGACGATGCGACATAGAGCTTGTTGGTCTCGGGATTTCCGCACAGGGCGGCAGGCATTCCCCCTATGGCGATGTTGAAGAGGGAATCCGACTCGATCCTGAAAACGGAGATAGCGCTTGCCCCTCGAGTGGCGACATAAAGCTCCCCCTTCTCAGCATCGATTTCGATCTCAGCCGGGTCGGGCCCCGTTGAAAAGTACGCCGTGTCACCGGCCGAGACATCAAAGGACATCAAGAGATCCAACTCGCCGATGGTGGCGAATCCCCTGCCCGTTGCGGGGTCGACCGCCAGCGCAATCGGGCTGCCCGCGCATTTCAGCGTATCTGAGACGCTGCCTCCCTCAATCACGGAGATGGTGCTGTCACCCGGATTCAAGACATAGACCCGGGCTCTCAACGCGTCCACCGCAATTGCGGACGGGCCGGCGCCGACCTTCACAAGACTGGTATCGGAGGTATCTATATTGAGAACGGTCAGCATGGACGCCGCCGAATGGGTCGCGTAGAGAAGCCTCTCGCCGGGATCGAGGGCAAGAGCGGAGGGTGGCTCAAGAAGATAGATCGTCGAGAGCTGGTAGCTCTCTTCATCAATTCTCGCCACCTGGCTGCCGCCGGTCGCGATGAACAGATCACCTGTGATCGGGTCGATCAGGAGATCGAGGGGCTCGGCCCCGACCTCGATATCACCGCAATGCCAGGCGGCGTAGCCTGCCGATGAGATGCACAACAGCCCGATCGCTGTAAACAGCGCTAGCAGCCCAATTAGCCTCAAATTCCATCTCCTAAAATAATAACGCCCACAGGGCCTAGCTGTCGGCGTCCCACTACCTCTCAGTACTGCCATTTTATCACGGAATCGCCCCGAAGTCAAGGATTCCCGTGCTTTCGAACCGCTCCTGCTCTCGCGGACCACTGGTTTTGACCCTGTCACCGCCAGGTCGGGCGCAACTCGTTGTCGCAAACGCGGGGAAGGCGGGCGCCAAGTCGCTCGGCCCGGACAGGTTTTGGGTGGCAGGCCCGTACCGGCAGTGCTATAAGTTGGGGTGTCCAAACCTGTAAGGAGGAATGTGATGACATATTCGGTCGGTAGTCTGGTTGCGGTTCTGGCGATGATGACCCTTACCGTCTCCGCGGTGTCAGCGGGAGAGGCCCACGAAGCAACAAGTCCTTCCATCCAGAAGCTCTTGAGCAGGGTGGAGGCGGCAAGGCCGATTGAGGTGGATGCCATTGTTTCCAGTTTCATCCAGGAGAACCAGGATGGCCTGCCCCTGATCGAAGACAGCCTGGTCACCTTCGTGTATCACGGGACTGTGGCCCTGCGCGCCACGGTGCCATCCGACATCAACCGCTGGGATAACAAAACTCACGTGATGCACCGGCTTGGGGAAACTGATCTTTACTATCTTACGCTTGCAATGCCGGGAGACGCGCGCATCGATTATAAGTTCTATGTGGACGGCCTCTGGATGCTCGATCCGATGAATGAACAGACGGTACGCGGTGGCTTTGGGGATAACTCGGCTTTCGCGATGCCGCTTTATGAACCTTCCCCGGAGATCGAGTTCGTTGACTCGATACCCCACGGGACGGTCGAGGAGCACACTTTCAACAGCGAGATAATCGTGGGCGCGAGGAAGGTGCAGGTCTACCTGCCCCACGGTTATGAGACCGGCGGAGAATACGGGATGGTCCTCGTGCAGGATGGCGGGGAATACATCACGCTTGCCTCGATGGTCAATGTCCTGGACAACATCATCCATGAGGAACGGATCCCGCCGGTGGTGGCAGTCTTCGTCGACCCTGTCGACCGGAACTATGAGTACTTCCTCAACAGGGATTACGAGCGCGTGCTGCTGGAGGAGATACTGCCCTTTGTCATCGAGAATTATGACATCAGCAATGAGCCGGGGAAGCGTGCGATCATGGGGGCTTCACTGGGCGGGGCAATCTCAGCCATGATCTCGCTCAACCACCCCGAGATCTTCGGCAAGTGCGGTTCGCAGTCGGGGGCGTTCGGGGTTAATGATATGGAGCTCATTCAGAGGGTCTTGAATGAGCCCAAAGGCAAGGTCGACTTCTATCTTGATTGCGGCACGTTCGGAGATCTCACAGATGAGAACCGCGCAATGACCGATGCTCTCAAGAAGAAGAAATACAACTTCGTATACAGCGAGTTCAACGAGGGGCACAGCTGGGGCAACTGGAGAGCCCACGTAGATGATATGCTGGTCTTCTTCTGGGGAAAGTAAATAGGGGACAGACACCTATTAAGGGCGACCGAAATGGGTGTCTGTCCCCTATTTGGGCATCCCTTTTCGGCATCCCCGGTAGCAGCTGGACAAGCCCGGTGAGAGGGCATAGGATGACTACCTGGAACGCTCACCGTGGGGAGGCGCCACCTTGAAGGTCCCTTATGCGCTCAAGTTTATTATCGCTCTGTTAGCGTGCCAGCTGGCAGGCGTGGTTGGCTACGTCTTCACAACAAGATCACTGGAGACCTGGTATCAGGCCATCAACAGGCCGTCCTACGCTCCGCCCGACGGGGTATTCGCGCCGGTCTGGATTGCCCTCTATGTGCTGATGGGTATAGCGGCCTTTCTTGTGTGGAGAAGAGGCCTGCGCTATCCCAATGTGAAGGAAGGATTGCTGGCGTTTCTGGTGCAGCTCATCCTCAATGCGTGCTGGTCGATAGCTTTCTTCGGTTTCCAGTCGCCCCTTGCCGGACTCATTGTAGTAGTAGTGCTATGGGTGGAGATCCTGATCACGGTAATCTATTTCTTCAGAGTATCCCGCGATGCCGGGCTGTTGATGTTGCCATACCTCGCCTGGGTGAGTTTCGCGGCGGTGCTCAACTACGGTTTCTTTGCGCTTAACCGGTGAGAGTGAGAGGACATGAGAGATTTCGCGCGGCCCCGGATTGTCTCCAGCACGTGCCTGGAGTTCGAAGCCTGCCGGTATGATGGCGTCAAGATAACCAGCGATGAGGTCAGGCAGCTGTTCCCTCATGCCGATTTCCTGCCTGTCTGTCCCGAGGTTGAGATAGGCCTCGGCATTCCCAGGAGTCCGATCCGCATCGTGGACCTGGAAGACCGGCGCCTGATCCAGCCCGAGACGGGCCGGGATCTTACCGGCGCAATGGCCGGCTTCTTGAAGAAGTTCCTGGGACCGCTGGAGAGGGTGGGGCCCGGCGGGGTGGATGGCTTCATTCTCAAGCACAGGTCTCCGTCATGCGGCCTCAGGAACGTGAAGATGTATGCGGGCGCTGAGAGGGAGACTCCGGCCGGCAAGGGCGCGGGTCTCTTCGCAGCGGCGGTCCTGGACAGGTTTTCTGGTCTTGCCATTGAGGACGAAGAAAGGCTGGAGGATTACAGGATCAGGGAGGCCTTTCTTACCCGGCTCTTCACGCTTGCCTCTTTTCGAAGGACTCAGGCATCGGGACAGATGAAGGAGCTTGTGCGGTTTCAAACTGAAAACAAGCTGCTCTTGATGGCACACGGCCAGAAACACATGAGGGTCCTGGACAGCATAGTCGCCAATTCCGGGAAGAGTCCGGTGGACGAGGTGATGTCCAGCTACAGGGACGGTCTGGAAAAAGCTCTGGCCGCGCCACCGCGGCGAGCATCGTGCATAAATGTGCTCATGCACGTCATGGGATACCTCAAGAAGCAGCTCACTTCACGGGAGAGGATCTTCTTCCTGGCGGCGCTCGAGGATTACCGGAACAAGCGGGTCCCGCTCAGCGTGCCGGTAGGGATTATGCAGTCCCATGTCGTGAGACTTGAGGAATCCTATCTTAAGGACCAGACTTTCCTTGAACCATATCCTGCTGACCTGGTCACGGTTAGGGATTCAGGCAAGGGAAGGTAAGAAGGATGGCAGAAGGGCCGCTGGTTCATTTGAATGCCAGACAACTCAGAAAAGTACTGAAGGGCAGGAAGGTCAATATCGAGTTCGGCGTTCTCAAGATGAAGAAGCACGAGAAGTCTCTTCGTGGAATCCGGATAGAGGATGTGGAGGCCTATGGCAAGCAGTTTAGAATCAGGCTCTCAGACACCAGGGTGATTCTGGTCCACCTGGCGATGTGGGGTTACTGGCGGATCTACAAGAAGGGTGAGCCCTGGGAGCGCCCGAAGGAGCGAGCGCGCCTGGTGCTACGCACTTTATCCCACGAGGCGATCGCTTTCTCGGCCCCGACGGTCAGGCTGTTTCGTGCCGATGAGCTCGGGCCGGACACCAGATGGGGAAGCCTGGGTCCGGATCCTCTCCGGGAAGACTTCTCCAGCCGCGAGTTCTTCAAGCGCCTTAAGCAATGTCCGAAGCTCCCGATCGGCGAAGCCCTTCTTGACCAGACCATTATCTCAGGCGTCGGAAATATCCTCAGGATCGAGATCCTCTTCGGGGCAGGGATCAATCCGCGCCGGAAGGTGGCCGACCTTAAAGAGGCCGACAGGCGGCGAATGCTCCGGTGGATCATCAAT
The DNA here is from genome assembly GCA_030622265.1 of Candidatus Eiseniibacteriota bacterium. Classification (GTDB taxonomy): domain Bacteria; phylum Arandabacterota; class Arandabacteria; order Arandabacterales; family Arandabacteraceae; genus JAUVJV01. The sequence continues at coordinate 3,193 of JAUXGG010000024.1, read as the reverse complement.
CTCATGTGGAAGTGGTTGGAGGAGTGGGGCAGGGAGGACGAGTGGATCAGGATATACAGGGGCAAGAGCAAGCCCTGTCCCAGGTGCGGCGCCCAGGTGGAGCTCTTCCGCCAGCAGGATCGCATCACCTATGCCTGCTCGAGCTGCCAGACTTAAGATGCCTTGTGACCCGGCGGCGTCAATAGCGTCATAATGAAAGTACATACGAGTCCACCCGGGATACCTGGAGAGATATGGCGACGGGATACCCGGTGAGATATGGCGAGACGAGAGCGGCAGCATGAGTCTTAAGGACTACTTCGTGGTCAAGGAGGGAAAAGCAAGATGAAGCACTGGAGATGGCAATTGATGCTGGGGGTCGGACTGGTGGCGCTCTCGGCCCTTCTTTACTTCATTCACTATCTTATCTTTCATGACCCGCACCATATCTTCATCTACATGGTCGGTGATGTGGCCTTCGTCCCGATCGAGGTGCTGCTCGTTACCCTGATCATACACCGCCTCTTGAGCGTGAGGGAGAAGCGCTCCCGTCTTGAGAAACTCAACATGGTTATCGGGGCTTTCTTCAGCGAGGTGGGCACCGAGATCCTGATGAGATTCTCAGACCTTGATCCCGGGCTCTCCGACATCAGGAAGAGTTTACTGGTGAAGAGTGACTGGACTCATGAGGAGTTCCAGCGCGTGGCCGGGAGATTGAGGAACTACGCGTTCGAAGTGGATATCGACAAGATGAACCTGCAGGAGCTTCGCGACTTGGTGACGGGCAAGCGTGATTTCCTGGTCAGGCTGCTTGAGAATCCAACCCTCCTGGAGCATGAGACCTTCACCGAGTTGCTGAGAGCCTTCTTTCATCTTACCGAGGAGCTTCAGAGCAGGGATGACATCTCCTGTCTTCCCAGGAGCGACTGTCTGCACCTGGGCGGGGATATCAAGCGAGTGTATGTGCTGATAGTCCGGGAATGGTTCGATTACATGGAATACCTGCGGGGCAACTACCCGTACCTGTTTTCGCTGGCAATGAGGACCAATCCCTTTGACCGCGACGCTTCACCCGTCGTGCTCTGAGGTGGGCCGAGCGCCTGAACGGAGTGCAACCTTGACACGGGCCGCTTGAGGTGATAGACGTTCGGCGATAATCCGATGAACAGGCTGGCGCCGTAAGACGGAGCTGTGAACGATGGCCACCAAGAAGATGTTGGATTTGCTCAACAGGGCCATCGCCATCGTCGAGATGCAACATGCCGAGCTGATTGCCGAGCGACTCGCATACTTCGGTGGTACCCCACCACCAAGCCCGACCCCGTCTTCGTCGGTAAGACCTTCAAGCAGATGATGAAGCAAGACGTCAAGGACGAGCAGGTCGCGATCGACCTGTACAAGGAGATAATAGCCCGGGCCGACAAGGAAGCCGACACGACAACGAAACAGCTGTTCGAGACGATCCTTGCCGAGGAAGAGGACCATCTGGATTTGTTCAGGGGCCTGCTGGGCAAATAGAGCCGGGCAGTTGCGGCAAGACGTTGATCGGCGCCTCCCGTTTTCCGGAGGCGCCTTCTCAGTTGGGGCAGATCCGGCTCCGCGGTGTGCCACCGTGAGCTGGCCTCAACCGCAGGGAGGGTTCCCCCGCTGCATGTATGGTTGACTGAAGCACCGGCGGGCCGCTATAGTTTAGTATCGGAGGTGTGTTCTCGCGTAAGACCAGACTGGCGGAGGCATAAGATGCGAAATCTGACCATCCTCTTTCTCCTTGCGGCGCTTTCTATGAGCTTATCGTGCGGGCCCGAAGAGCGTCCCCTGAATGTCATCCTGATCGGGGTAGACACCCTGAGGCGTGACCATGTGGCTTGCTATGGCTATGAGCGTCCCACAACCCCGAACATCGACCGGCTGGCCGGTGAAGGTGTGCTCTTTGAGGATGCGGTAAGCCAGTCGCCGTGGACTCTGCCGTCCTTTTCCACCCTTCTCACGTCGCTCTATCCGACGCAGCATGGTTCGGGAGGCTTCGAGCGCGCTCAAGGGACTTACGGGAACCGCATGGGGAGTACCGTCATACCCCTGGCCATGATGCTGCTCAAGAGCGGGTACGCGACAGGGGCCATCATCAACGCCCCCGCCCTGGCTCCGGACTTCGGTGTGGATAAGGGTTTCGAATTCTATGATATCTCACCGCGATGGGACCCGCGGATCGCCGACGATACCACCGTGGATGCCCTCAACTGGATAGACGCCAACAGCGGTTCCCCGTTTTTCATGTTCGTGCACTATTTCGATCCGCACCTTCCATACTCACCCCCCAAGCCTTATGACACCATGTATGACTCCGATTACAGCGGGCCGATCTCCTCCTCTTTTGATCGCGAGACCTTCAATAGTGTAATACCGGACATCACCAGGAAGGGCGGCGCCGAGGCTGAAGCCGAGTGGGACCATGTACGGGCTCTCTACGATGGGGAAATAACCTTCACCGATGAGGCCATAGGAGAACTCCTCGACGGTCTTGATGAGCGGGGCCTGCGGGAGAACACGCTGGTGGTTTTCGTGAGCGACCACGGGGAGGAGTTCTTTGACCACGGTGGGTTCGAGCACGGCCACACCATGTATGATGAGCTGATCAAGGTTCCCCTCATACTTGCCCTGCCCGGACAGATACCTGCAGGAATAAGGGTAAGCCGGCAGGTCAGGGTGCTGGACGTGATGCCCACGATCCTCGATTTCTTGGGGCTCCGCAGTCTCTCGCGCCTCGAGGGCGTGAGCCTCAAGCCTATGATGTCCGGCAAGAGTGAAGTGGCCGATCCGGCGGATGTTCTGCTTCCCCACAGGTTCGCGTACTCGGAAGCCATGCTGTATGGATCGGAAAAGAAGTGCGTGACTGCCTATCCGTGGAAGGTGATCTATGATATGCATTCGGCGCAGACCATGGTATTCAACCTGCAGGATGACCCCGGAGAGCTGAATGACCTGGCGGATATAGACCCCCCGGCCGGAGTCCTGCTCAAGGAGGTCCTCTCTCAAACGCTTCTCCACATATCGGACACCTGGTACATCGAGTTTGGTGCAGGCGGTGAGGAGCACACATTTGACCTGGAGGTCACCGTGCCCGACAGGGCGGCCACGGGCCAAATCCAGTTCCATAGCCTGCTCGATGCGGAGGGCCGCCTGATCGGGGAGGATCTCATCAGGTTCGATGAAGTGT
>JAUXGG010000316.1 GCA_030622265.1 Candidatus Eiseniibacteriota bacterium | reverse complement strand
TGGTTATACGCGGGAGCGATGAAATGGAGATCAAGAAACGGGACATGCTCATAGGAATCCTGATCCTGGGATCGATCTGGGGATTCTTCGAAGTGGTACTTGGCGGCGGCATGAAGGCTGCCGATATCGCGCACAAAGGCGGTCTCATGACGGGCCTGGGAATAGGTACGATGGCTGTGGCGTATGCCGTTTACAGACGGGCTCTCCCACTTATCGCCATCGCGCTCATAGCGGTCGCCGTGAGGCAGCTCGCGGTTCCCATCCTTCAGGTACCTTTCATATGCAAGACCAATTCCTGCCTGTCAATGTCCCTGGGGGGATTCGTGCTTGCCGGAGGCGTCGCGGTCGCAGGCAGGCAGCTCAAGAGGGGCATCGCGCCCCGGGCTGCCACCGGGTTCTCGGCCGGACTCCTGACCGCCACGAGCTTCTATTTCCTGGGCATGCGTGTGGCGCCCTGTCCCTATCTTCTCTCGTTTAACCGGCCCGGCGGCCTCATGGCCTTCATGCTGGCCGAGGGCCTGATCTGGGCGGCCCTGGGAGCGTTCTTCTTCCCCGTGGGCTACAGGGTGGGGGAGAGGCTCCAGAACCGGATCAGCGCACTCCGGCTTGAGAGGCCCCTTGCCTACTACCTCGGCTCGGCGGGGCTCATAGCCTGCTGCTGGATAGCCAGCGCCCTCGCGATCGCCCGAGGCCTGTAGCACCAAATTCACCACCCTGGGGTCAGGTACCGATGTGTGAATTTCACCAACCTGTGAAGTTCACCCTGACTCCCATCCATCCTCAACCTACCTAAAATAGGTGTCTGTCCCCTTTTCTCTATAGGTGTCTGTCCCTTTTCTCCCCTTTTTTCAAAAAAAGCTTGACTACCGAACAATCGTTTGGTATCTTGGCGATAGGAGGAAAAGATGAGGTCGCTAACCAAGAGACAGAGGGAAATACTGGACTACATAATATCGTCCATAAGGAACCGGGACAGGTTCCCGTCATACCGTGATATCGGCAGGAGATTCAGGCTGAGCTCATCTGCAACCGTGAGCCAGCATCTCGACGCCCTTGTAAAGAAAGGCTTCCTCGAGAGGGCCAGGAACGAGCTGATGCTCTCACCCCGGGCCAGGGCCGTCCGGGGCGTGCCCATCGTCGGAAGGGTGGCCGCGGGACTTCCCATAACGGCCATCGAAAACCGGGAAGGCTACCTCGACCTCGAGTCGCTCTTCAATGATGGAGCCGTCTACTTCGCGGTCAGAGTGAACGGGGACAGCATGGAGGAAGCCGGCATCTTCGATGGTGATCACGTAATCGTGCGCCAGCAGGAAGACGCCCAGAGCGGTGATACCATCGTCGCCTATGTGGGGGATGAGGGAGATGCGACCGTCAAGGTCATGAGGAAGCGGGGCAGGATCATAGAGCTCGAACCGAGAAACAGCGCCTATCAGCCCATAAAGATACGGTCCGACCGCGACAGGCTCCGCATAGCAGGCAAGGTCGTCGGGCTCATAAGGAAACTATAGATAAGACACCGGAGCAGGCCCATGCTTATCGAACGCCTCGATGAGAAAATAAAGGTAAGAGCCGACTTCGGGGGTGGCTCCATAAAGCCTCTTGTCTTCGTGTGCCGCAGCCAGATCCACAGGGTGAAGAAGATAAACTGCCGCTGGCTGGACCGCGAGGGCACCGCCAAGATCTACTACTTCTCGGTTACGTCGGATTCAGGTGATGTATACCAGATGCACCTTAATTCTGGTGACATGACCTGGCACCTGGACCAGGTAATGATCGAATCATGAGCAGAGACAATGCAAAGCCTCTCATTATGTATCTGGACATAGACGCCTTCTTCCCGTCGGTCGAGCAGGCCAAGTTCCCCGTACTTCGCGGCAGGCCCGTCGTCGTGGGCTCGGGAGTGGTGGCCAGCTCTTCCTACGAGGCAAGACGCTACGGCATCTCCGCGGGCACCTCGATAACCGAGGCCATGAGACTCTGCCCCGAGGTCATTGTCTTAAAGGGCCACCAGCACACCTACGCTTCCTTCGCCGAGCACATATTCGATCACTGCCGGAGGCTCTCGCCCCTGGTCGAGGTCTATCTCGACGAGGCATTCTGTGACCTTACCGGTATCCCGGCCGCGGAAGGCGACCTGTCCCGGCTCGGGCTTAAGCTTAAGGACACCATCGCCGACGACCTCGGGATCACCGTGACAGTGGGCTTCGCCTCCAACCGGATGCTCGCCAAGCTCGCGGCCAGGGATGTGAAGCCGGACGGGGTTGCCGTCGTCCCGCACGGGAGTGAAGAAGCTTTTATGGAGGAGCGCCCCATAAGGGATGTTCTGGGGATAGGCAGAAAGGCCGGCCGCATGCTGGAGCGGATCAACGTGCGCCATGTGAAGGACCTTAAGCCTTTCGGCATGGCCTATCTCGAGCGCATGTTCGGGAAGACCGCCTACCTTATTCACGAGCGCCTTCGGGGCCGCGATCCTTATGTGCCATCGCTCATGCCCAAGTCGGTATCGCGCGAGACCAGCTTCCCCAGAGCCACCATCGACCGGGACGAGATCCTGAGTGTTCTTTACTATCTCACGGAGCGCGCCTGCCGCTCGACCCGCTCGCTCGGGCTCTTCCCGGGGCGGGTCACGGTCAAGGTGCGCTACGGTGACGGCGAGAGCGAGACGGCCTCAGGGAAGGTCCCCGATGCGCGCGTCTTAGACGCCGCGATCTTTGATACGGCAAGAATCCTCTTCGCGAGAATGTACCGGCGCTGCCGGGTTCACCTCGTGGGCGTGGCCTTGAATCGGCTCTTCCCGGCGCGCGATATCCAGCTGATGCTTTACGACGACCGCTCATCCACGAGGCTTAAGCATCTGTACGGGGCCCTCGATGACATAAGATCAAGGTATGGGCATTCATCGGTGATAGCGGGCAGGTCCATAAACCTCATCAACCAACTAGAGCGTGACAGCTATGGCTACATCCTTCGTACCCCTTCGCTTACGAAGTAGGGCAAGCCGGCTCCTGGGAACCATCCCGCCGGGTGAACTGGCGCGCCATCTCAAGGAAGCCGGGTTCGGCGCCGGGGCCCTGATGGACATCGAGAACCTCTACGGGGCGATAGACTTCTACGAGAAGTGCCGCGAGCACGAGGTCAAGCCCGTGATCGGCGCCGAGGTCCGCTGTCCCGAGAGCGGACGCCGCGCGGGTCTTATCGCGCTCACCCGGGAAGGCTACGCCAATCTCTGCCGCATCGTCTCCGATATCAAGATGGGCCAGGCCGCCACGCTTGCCGAGTCGATGGCCGCCGCCCCGGGGGGGATCGCCGCGCTCTCGGACCACCCCGGATACGCCCGCACGCTCGCCGACATCCTGGGAAGCGATCGGGT
>JAUXGG010000130.1 GCA_030622265.1 Candidatus Eiseniibacteriota bacterium | reverse complement strand
CGGTGAGGATGCCACGGTCGGCAAGTGGGACTTCTCCACCGATGGCAATTATTCGATGGGTGTAAAATCCATCCCGACCGTGGGTTTTGGTCCGGGTGAGGAGCATCACACACACTCGACCTCTGACCAGGTAGCGGTCGAACAGCTGTGGAAGGCCTCGGCTTTCTACGCTCTCTTCCCATTTGTCTACTCGATGTACGTCAATGGTGAGACCGGGGAGTCCGGGACATGACATCTCCCGGCCTGTTCACCGAGCGCCCCGCCGGATCCGAGCGCCCCGCCGGAGATGGCAGAAGCCCTCTCGCCGACAGGATGAGGCCCCGCGATTTTGATGAGTTCATGGGGCAGGACAGTGTCATCGGCAAGGACTCGGTCTTAAGAAGGGCCATCGAGCAGGGAGAGATCCAGTCGGTGATTTTCTGGGGACCGCCGGGGACCGGAAAGACCACGCTTGCTCACCTTATCAGCACCGTGACCGATTCCACTTTCATCGCCTTCAGCGCGGTGACCGCCGGGGTGAAGGAGATCCGGGGGGTTGTGGCATCGGCCGAGATGAACATGAACCTCAATGGTAGGAAGACCATCCTTTTTGTCGATGAGATCCACAGGTTCAACAAGGCACAGCAGGACGCCTTTCTGCCTCATGTTGAGAAAGGGACCATCATCCTGATAGGAGCGACCACCGAGAATCCTTCCTTCGAGGTCAACTCCGCGTTGCTGTCGCGCTCAAGAGTGGTCATGCTCGATAAGCTCCTCGAGGAAGACATCAAGAGGATCATCACCCGTGCGCTCGCCGATGAGGAACGGGGCCTCGGGACCACGCCCATAGAGCTTGAGCCCGAGGCCCTCGATCATCTTGCGGCCCAGGCCGACGGTGACGCGAGAATCGCCCTCAATGCGCTTGAGATGGCGGCCGCGGCCACCAGCCCTGGTGAGGATGGAGTGCGGAAGATAGGCCTCGAGACAATCGAGGGGGCGATGCAGAAGAAGGCCTTGCTCTACGACCGGGCAGGAGAAGAGCACTACAACATAATCTCTGCCCTGCATAAGAGCCTGCGCGGAAGCGATCCGGACGCATCCCTTTACTGGCTTGCCCGGATGCTCGAGGGGGGAGAGGATCCCCTGTTCATAGCCCGGCGGCTCGTGAGGTTCGCATCCGAGGACATCGGCAATGCCGATCCCCATGCGCTCCTCGTCGCGGTCGCCGCAAAAGATGCGGTGCACTTCATAGGCCGGCCGGAAGGTGACCTGGCGCTTGCCCAGGCCGCGGTCTATCTCGCTACCGCTCCAAAGAGCAACGCGATATACACAGCTTATGGGAAAGCGAAGGAGGATGTGGTCTCCAGGCCGGCGCCGCCGGTCCCGTTTCACATAAGAAACGCGCCCACCAGGATGATGTCAGAGCTTGGATTTGGTGACGGATATGTGTATCCTCATGATAATCAGGACGCGGTAGCCGAACAGAGCTACCTTCCGTCCGAACTGAAGAATGCCAGGTATTACGAGCCGACCGACCGCGGATACGAGGCCAAGATCAAGGCCAGACTCGAGAAATGGCGTAAGATCCTGGCGGATAGAAGGAGGAGGAAGAAGTGACAACAGGTTCGATCGAGGGCACCAAGACCATGGTAATAGCTCTCGGAGGTAACTCAATCATACCGCTGGGTAAGTCAGGCACCATAGAAGAACAGATCGAGATGACCCATACCACCATGGTCCGCATTGCAGCGCTGATTGAGGCCGGCCACCTGATCGTCGTCACCCACGGCAACGGCCCGGTGGTGGGCAATATCTTCATACGAAGCGAGATGGCCAAGCACCGGATTCCACCCATGCCCCTGGATGTTTGCGGGGCGGACTCCGAGGGCGGGATCGGCTACATGATGCAGCAGGCTCTCCAGAATCGCCTCAGGGCGATGGGCATCGACAAGGACGTATTCACCATCATAACCCAGGTCGTGGTCGACGCCAACGATCCGGCTTTCGAGAATCCCACCAAGCCCATCGGGCCCTTCTACAAGCAGGAGGAGGCCGACGCGGTTGCCCGCGAGAAGGGCTGGACCGTCGTCGAGGATGCCGGCAGGGGCTACCGCCGTGTGGTTCCCTCCCCCAGGCCCGTCGCCATAGTGGAGTACAGGGCCATCGAGCGGGCCATCGATACCGGCGCGATCGTGATCGCCGTCGGCGGGGGCGGCATCCCCGTGGTCGAGAGAGAGGGTGGTGATTTGAGGGGCGTCGAGGCCGTTATCGACAAGGACCGTGCCTCCAGCGTTCTGGCCATGCAGCTTAAGGCCGAGATCCTGATTATCCTCACCGAGGTCGAGAAGGTCGCCCTCAACTTCGGGAAGCCCGACCAGAAGGATCTGGACTTGATGACCGTCAAGGAGGCCGGGTCCTATCTTGAGGAAGGCCAGTTCCCGCCGGGCAGCATGGGACCAAAGATCGAAGCCGCGATCGAATTTCTGGAAGCGGGTGGGGAGCAGGTGGTGATCACCAAGCCGGAGCTTCTCTCGGAGGCTTTGAGCGGAAGGCGCTGTACCCGGATAGTACCTTAGGCCAGGGGGAGCACCGATGGCAGGACTCGGACACATAATAGACGTTGCCAGGGGCAAGCGACCCTGCGATCTCGTCCTGAAGGGCGGAAGCGTCATCAATGTCTTCTCGGGCGAGATATATGCCTCGGATGTCGGGATCTTCGACGGCAGGATTGTCGGGCTCGGCGAGTACGGCGGCAGGCAAGAGATAGATGTCACGGGCAAGTACCTCTCGCCCGGCTTCATAGACGGCCACGTCCACATCGAGAGCTCCATGGTTCAGGTACGCGAGTTCGCGAAGGCCGTGGTGCCGCTTGGAACCACGTCGGTCGTGATAGACCCTCACGAGATCGCCAATGTCTTCGGCCTCGAAGGCATCCAGTACATGTTGCGGGCGAGCAAGTACAATCCGATGAATGTTTTCCTGATGCTGCCCTCGTGCGTTCCATCGACCGAATTCGAGACCAGCGGTTCGAGCCTGAAGGGTTTCGACCTGTATCCGCTGCTGGCCGAGAAGTGGGTGCTTGGCATCGGGGAGGTGATGAACTATCCGGGTGTCCTGCGTAAGGACCAGGATCTGCTGGACAAGATCACCATGACGCATGAGAAGCGCGTGGACGGGCACGCCCCCAATCTCGGCGGCAGGGACCTGTGCGCCTATATTGCCGCCGGGGTGGGATCGGATCACGAGTGCACTTCGGTCGAGGAGGTCAAGGAAAAGCTCCGCCTGGGCATGCACATCATGATGCGGGAGGGATCGCTCACCAAGAACCTGATAGACCTTCTTCCCGTCTTGACGCCTTACAATATCAGCCGCTGCTTCTTCGTGACCGATGACAGGCATCCCAAGGACATCCTGGAGGAAGGCCATATCGACTTCATGGTCAGGACGGCCATAGAGCAAGGAATCGACCCGGCGTCCGCTGTGCGCCTGGCCACCATAAACTGCGCCGAGTACTTCAAGCTGGACAAGTTCGGCGCCATAGCTCCCGGATATGAGGCCGACGTCCTGGTGCTTGACTCCCTTGAGAAGCCCCGCGTCGAGAAGGTGTTCAAGCGCGGCAGGCTGGTTGCCAGAGACGGGGAGCTCATCGAGCAGCAAGCGCCGCCCCAGCAGCCGACGCTCAGGGGCTCGATAAACATCAAGATGCTTAAACCCGAGGACTTCAGGATCCCGGCGGTGGGGAAGCGCATCAGGGTCATTCAGCTTCTGCCCAAGGACATCAAGACCAATGAGGTCGTGACCGAGGCCAGAATCGTGAACGGCGACGCCGTGAGCGATCCGGAGCGCGACATCATCAAACTGATGATTGTCGAACGGCACAGGGCTTCGGACAATATCGGGAGGGCTTTCGTCAAGGGGTTGGGGCTCAAGAAGGGTGCCATCGTCTCGAGTGTTTCCCATGACTCGCACAATATAGTGGTCGCAGGTGTTTCCGATGCCGACATGCTTGAGGCAGTGATCGAGATCTGCAGGATGAAAGGCGGGTTGGCCCTTGTGAATGATGGCAAGGTGCTGGCGCGCCTGCCACTTCCCATAGCGGGCCTGATGTCGGACCAGCCCATGACCAGAGTGAAAGAGGATCTTGAACACCTCGGGAAGGTAGCGCGGGACATGGGGATTAAGATCGACGAACCCTTCATGGCGCTCTCTTTCATCGCGCTTGCCGTGGTGCCGGATCTGAAGCTGACGGACCTGGGGCTATTCGATGTAAACCAGTTCAAGTTCGTTGACGTTTTCGTGGATTGACGGAGGATAAGGATGAGCAAGGAAGGGACGAACAGGTGCGCCGCCATAATCGCCTGCGTGCTGCTTGTGCTTGTGGCGTGCCGGGGTGGAGAGAAGCAGCCCGAAGGTGATCAGGCAGAACGGGTCAGGATAGGCCTGGTGCTGTCGGTCGGCGGGCTGGGAGATAAGTCCTTCAATGACTCGGCGTATGAGGGCCTGACGCGGGCCGCCGAAGAGCTCGGGATAGACCCGCTCTACGGCCAGCCCGAGCAGATGGCCGAGGACGAGAAATATCTGAGACAGTACGCCGAGGAAGGCCTGGACCTGGTGATCGGCGTCGGCTTCCTCATGAAGGATGCTCTCGAGCAGGTGGCGGGCGAGTTTCCGGATACCAGGTTTGCCATCATAGACGCCCAGGTCGATGAGCCCAACGTGGCCTCGCTGATCTTCAGGGAGCATGAAGGCTCCTTCCTTGTGGGTGCGATAGCCGGGCTGGTAACCTCGACCGGCAAGGTCGGCTTTATCGGCGGGATGGACATTCCCCTGATACATAAGTTCGAGGTCGGTTATGCCGAAGGCGTCAAGCACGTGAGGCCGGACGTTGAGGTGCTTGTGGCCTACGCCGGATCGGGCCCCCAGGCTTTTCATGATCCGGTCAAGGGTAAGAGCCTGGCCTTGAGCCAGTTCGACCGGGGAGCGGACATCATCTTTCAGGCAGCGGGCTCGGCCGGCAATGGCGTGATTGACGCGGCCCTGGAGCGCGGCCTCTTTGCCATAGGCGTCGATGCCAACCAGAACTACATGGCGCCGGGGCACGTGCTTACCAGCATGCTCAAGCGCGTGGACATCTCGGTGTTCGAGATCGTAAACGACGTGGTCGAGGGCCGCTTCAAGGGCGGCGAGCATATCTACGGCCTGGAGATCGACGGCGTGGGATACGCCCTGGATGAATATAATGAAAGCCTGATCCCGCCTGAGGTGATCGAGCAGGTGTCGGTGATCAAGCAGGAGATCGTATCAGGCAAGATCCAGGTCACCGACTATACAGCCACCCACTGACAACCGGTACCTATTTTGGTACCTGTTGACGAGTTGTATCAATTGACAAGAAGCGATCTTTGCGGTAGTTTTTCTTGAGCAGCATTTTACCCTGACAATACAGTTAAGTGCCATCCCCATTTGGATCCCCTTTATCTATAGAAGGAGGCTTGAATGCGTTCCTGGTGCATGTGTCTATCAGCCCTGTTTCTCCTTGCCGCCGCGGCCGGTGTACCGACCGCAGCCCGGGGTGACGACGGTGAGGGTTATCTCAGCTTCCCGGCGATTCACGGTAACACCATCGTTTTTACCAGTGACAATGATCTCTGGAGTGTCTCCGCCGGCGGCGGACTCGCCCGGAGGCTCACCCAGGCGGTAGGCCGGGAGTATCTTCCCCGCTTCTCGCCCGATGG
>JAUXGG010000090.1 GCA_030622265.1 Candidatus Eiseniibacteriota bacterium | reverse complement strand
GGCTCTCGCTTCTAAGGGATAGTCTGAGCCTGGGCGATTTCGCTCCCTTCACATCATACTACTATGCGACACAGGTTCCCGGCGGGCTGCTCCGCTCGCCCGCGGACCTGATGATAAGTAGCCTTTTCGGGGTGTTGGGTCTTACGATCCTGATTCTGGCGAGACTGCGGGTTCGCAGGTCGACTTCGCAGGCCGCGTCTTCATCCCGGACCGATACTCTTCCCTTCCTGGTGACCGGGCTCGTGGTGGGCGCCCTTGCCGCGGGGGCGATCCTCGTCGGCGACCGGATCCTTATCAGGGTCTTTGCCGACAGTGCCGTCGGGATGTTCAATCTCTCGCCTTTCGGGACCGTATCATCGGAGATCGTGATGAGGACGGGGCTTCTTGGTCTGACCGTTGGCCTCATCCTGCTGGGCGCGGTGCTTGCGGGCTGGCAGATATCGCTCTTAAGGCATTACTGGACCGGGGAAGGAGCCTTCCGCAAGGCGGTGGCGGCATCGGCCGCAAGCATCTACCTGCTACTATGCATATTCGTCCTGGCAGGGACCAGCTGGGTGGTGCTTCTCTCGGCGACAGCATGCCTGGCATGCGCCCTCATCTTCCACCGGGCCGTCCAGCGAAGAACCGGGACCGGTAAGATCAGCCTCGCGGTGGGCTTTGCCCTGGCGGCTTCGCTCATACAGTTTCCCTACGCCCTCGATGACCATCTTTCCAAGCGACGGGAGGCCATCGAGGCCGTCTCTGTGCAGGCGGTGGCCAGGACCGACACCTGGAAGATGTCCGTCTTAGAGCAAGCCCTCGAGATGGTATCCACCAATCGTGATGTGGGTGATGCGCTGGCAAGCGGCCGGACCAATCTCGATGCATATGCGCTTGATCTCTGGGCCAACTCCATATTGGGGAAGGCTCACGTGCTCTCGGGCATTTACATGCTTGGACCCAGCCATCTCGAGATGGGGAGGTTCTCCCTGCAGGATATCGGTGATCTCTCCGACATGGAGGCCCTCTTAAGAGAGGCCAGGTTCGTCGGCCGGCCCCTGACCTCGGTGATGAGGGGTACTTCGGGTGGACGGGAGGTTAACCTCTATGTTGGAGTCGCGCCTTTCTTCAGGGGCGGAGACTATTCGGGAAGCGTCATGGTCTCCATACCCTATGCCTCAAGGGATATCGCGGCGATCGCGACACAGGCATACTCCGTGTTCGACGCGATCGGGCCTGACGTCGCGAGCCCGGGAGTTCCTGCGGGCTCCTACTTCGCCAGCAGGGTCTCCGGGGGCAAGATCTTGAGCACTACCAGCAGGGGGTTCGAGGTTGGAAAGCAAATCAGAGGACTGGAGAGCCTTAAGGAGCCCGCCTGGCTGGAGCACGAGATAGGCGGCGGCGTCCATGCATCCTACTTTGTACCGTACAGCGGAGAGCAGGAAGCCCTGCTCCTGAGCTTCGCTCTTCCTTCTGTCAGTGACCGGGCGATACGACTGATGGGGATCACCGTCGGAAACCTCCCGGCGGCCTTCCTGGTTATCCTCATCGCCTGGTTCATAAAGGCCCTGAGGGCCATCGTGAGGCGAATGAAGGGCAGGCCGGAGGGACGGCTGAGGTGGGACTTCGCCACCAAACTGGCGGCCGCATTCGTGCTTATCGCCATCGTGCCTACCCTTATCCTGGGGACCGCGAGCAGCCGGTTCCTGCGTGCGAGGCTGCGTGAGATAGTAGAGTCCCGGGCGGCCGAGAGTCTCAACCTGTCGAGACTCGCGCTCGACCGGCATGTGTTCGGAGAAGCTATCCGGCTGGCCCGGAACCCCATCCTGCTCGATGCCCTGGAGGCCGAGCCGTCACTGCTGGGGCAGATGGTGACCCACGATCTCAAGTTTCTGGGCTATGACATCTCTTCTGCCGTTATCGACTCTAAAGGCGACACCCTTGCCACCTTCGGCGATCCCCGGCTGCCGGCCGAAGTGCTCGAGTCGGTTCTTAAGGAAGGCAGATCGTATAACTTCTACTCAGCCGATCAACACCTGGTCGCCAAGGCCGCAGTACCGCTCAGGGACGAGATCTCTCCTGAGGTGATCACAGGATGTGCATTCGTCTCACGGAGGCTGGACAATGCCCTGGCACGCCAGATCTCATCCGACCTGGGCAGGGATCTCAATTTTTACGGTAATCCCGTCGTGGCCGCGTCGAGCCGGCAGGATCTTTATGTCTCCGAACTCGTGCCCAGCGTGATCGCATCCTCCGCCTTCATAGAGTGCTTCGTGAGCGGGAGGGAGCTCCACTTCACGAGGGAGCGGCTGGGTGATGTGGATCTCGTGATAGGCTACTCTCCCCTGCGGGACGCAGACGGTAACACGGTCGGTGCGATGTCGGTGCCGGTCCTCTTCAGGCAGGACGATGTCGGAAGAGGAATGGAGGCGACGTCCGCGGCGATCTCCTATCTCCTGGTGATAGTAATCGGCGCTATCTTCATCTTCGGCCTGATGCTGGCCCGGAGAATCTCCGACCCCATACACGACCTGATTCAGGGCACGCTCAAGATCGGCTCGGGGGACTTGAGCTTCACTATCCCCAAGTCGCGGGATGACGAGATCGGGGACCTGGTCACGTCGTTCAACAAGATGACCGCGGCCCTTGCCAGGAGCCGCAATACGCTGAGCGAGAGAAAGAGATACATTGAGACCATCATCGGCAATGTCGGCGCGGGTATCATATCGACCGATTCGCGCAGCCGGATAGACACCTTCAATAGCGCTGCGGAGAAGCTGCTGGGAATAAGGGCAAGACACGCCAGGGGCCGTGATGTCAACAAGGTGCTCCGCCGGATCGGCGCATCGAACCTCGGCGCGGTCCTGGCGGAAGTGAAGGGTGACAGGAGCATCGCCAGGAAAGAAGTGGTGCTTTCCCAGAAGAGCGGAGAGGAGGTAACACTCCGCGCGGCGGCGACCGCCGTTAAGGGTCCCAGGTCAAAGGAGATGGGAAAGGTGATTGTCTTCGAGGATGTTACCGAGCTGATCCGGTCAAAGAAGCTCGTCGCCTGGAGCGAAATGGCGCGGCAGGTTGCCCACGAGATCAAGAACCCCCTGACGCCGATGAAGCTCTCCGCCCAGCATGTGCTTCAGGCGCACAGGGACGGCGCCGATGATTTCGGCAGCGTTCTTGAGGAGAGTGTCGCCACCATCGTCGAGCAGATTGAATCCTTGAGGCGCATAGCGGTCGAGTTCTCGCAGTTCTCGAGAATGCCGGCCCGCGAGCTGAAGAAGTCCAGCCTGAATGTCATCCTCGAGGACAGCATCGGGCAGTATGAGCGCACCATCGCGGGTTCGGTTGAGATCATCAAGGTTCTTGATCCGGCCATACCCGAACTGATGGTGGACCCGGACGAGGTCAAGCGGGTCTTCCTGAACGTGATCGAGAATGCCGTGCAGGCCATGCCGGATGGGGGCACCCTCGAGGTCAGGTCGCTCAAGGACCGTCCGCGAAGGCGAAAGCCCGGCTATGATGTTCTGGTGAGCAGCAGCGAGAGCCCGGGCAAGCCAGCCAGAGAGTTTGTCGAGGTGAGCTTCACCGATACCGGTACCGGCATATCCAGAGGGAACGCCGGGAAGCTCTTCGAGCCCAACTTCTCGACCAAGAGCCATGGCACGGGCCTTGGCCTTGCTATCTGCCGGGGAGTCATGGATGCCTACGGCGGCGCGCTCCTGATCGAGAGCACCGAGGGCAAGGGAACCTGTGTCCGCGTGAGATTCCCGGTTGCGGCCAGACCTTCCGGTTCCAGGCCTTCCGGTTCCAGGCCCGCCCGTTCCAGGCCCGCCCGTCGCCGGGGAGGAAGTCGCCAGGGAGATGCCCGCAAAACTGCCGGCCGTAGACCTGGGGGTCGAAGGCCCGGGGAGCGCAAGTCCGTTAGTTTTATACACCGGAGCCAGGGACAGGAGCGCCGTCCCAAGCAATAGCGCGTTCCTTAAGGTGATCTATTCCAGATGCGGGTTTTGCAGACGGCGCAGATTACCGGTCAGGGTTCCCCTCAAAGTGGATATAGTAGAAGATCACCTCTCCCTCGACCGGGATGAGCCGAAGTTCGTGAGTTCCGAACTTGGCATTGCTCACAATGTGTTTCGGAATGCCATTCCACATCATTATGAAGGGATATGCATCTTCCACGCCGGCCCTTACGTCGCTCCCCCAGAGTTCCGGGGGAAGGTATGACCTGTCCTGCTTGATCACCACCTTGACCGGATCGGCGCCCAGTGGCTCGGGAAGCAGCCAGACATCCTTGCCCGAATAGATTATCCGCAGGTAGGATTCCTCGCTCTCACTATAATGAAGGGCGTCGTTCTTCACTTCCCATCTGCCACTCAGGTAAACCTTTCCGCGTTCCCGCCCGCGGGAGTCGGTGTAGATCTTGAATTGGTCAAGGCCTGAGGAGTCGGCACCGACTATGGATCCCGAGGCCAGGCCGAATCTTATCTTGGGGGTGGGCTTTATCTTTCCCGCGGCCTCTCCCTCTGCGCCCCCCGCGGGTTTGAAGAGGAATGGAAGTACGGTGCCCGGTTTGATCTTCCTGAGGAGGGTCTGGATCCGTTCCTCGAGCATCCTGAATTCGGCGGGATCGGATGTCTGAAAGATGATCTTGCCGTCGGGATCAAGGAGAACGAATGCCGGCAAGACCTCAATGGCGTACTTCATGCGCACCTTGTTGTCGAAGTCCATTCCGACCGGGATCTTAAGATCGGCGGCGGACACGGCCGAGGCAGCATTGCCATAAGTCTTGAGAGGCTTGAACTCCGGGCAGTGAAAACCGACCACCGCCAGATTGTCCGCCCGGTACTTGGCCTGCCAGTTCCTGACATAGCGATAAGCCAGCTGAGAGGTCCTGTTTCCGCCATCGAAGAAGAAAAGCACGGCCGGATGGCCGAGCAGGCCGGACAGGCTCAAGGTGTCTGCCAACAGGCACTGATCCAGGGTGAAATCCGGGGCGCTCTGAGGCCCGCCAAGACCTGGCCGGGACCACAGGAGCAGGATAAGGCCCAGGAACAGAAGCCCCCGGTTCCTGGCTCGCGAGAAGTGAGTGTAAGTGGTTTTCATAGGCTAATAATAACGTAAACAAGGGACGCCCGGATGTCAACCACGGGGCTCTCGATGCCCGGGCCTGCGCCCCGGGCCGGGCCCCTTAAGAAATCCAGCCGGCGCTTCCGGCGGTGGGCTCAATATTCCGCTTGACAAGTCAGTTTCTTGGTATTAATTGGGTTTGGAAACAGGCTGTATCCGGTCTTGAACCCTGTCTCCGGAGGGGGTGGTTTCCGTGAAATGTCATTTTCATCCTGGGACCAAAGCCACGGCGATATGCTCAGCCTGCGGGCTCAGCCTGTGCAGACAATGCCAGGTCGAGGACGGGGGCCACATATACTGCGACAACTGCTATGCGGCGGGCGAGACCGAGCACGAGAATGCCGAAGCGGTCCATGCCCAGGAGACTCTGGAGTCCGAAGATCTCATCGATCTCGAGTTGATGGACATGCTGGATACCGATGACGACGATGGACTTTTTTGAGGCATAGCTGCAGCCGTCCAGCCAGACGCCCGCCCAATTGCGCGGTATCCCCGCGATCTGCGCGCCATCCCCGGGACCTGCGCGCCATCCCCGCGACTTGCGCGCCATCCCGGCGACCTGCGGCGAAACCGAGCGGTTCCGCAATTAGATAGAATCCGCCTTGGTTGACTTAGTGTTTGAGGCGAAGTTATATTGAAATAGGTTTAACCCCAAATTGCAGGGTTCTTTTATCTCTAGGAACTAAGATGAACACATGCCGCAAAATCGCCCGGAGAATCACCGTAACCCTGCTTCTATCCATGCTTTCAGGGTCTGCTCCGGCCGCCGTGGTAAGCGCCGGCACCGGTGAATTCAAGATAGCCAGGCTCAAGTACCGCGGAGGAGGCGACTGGTACAGTGATCCCACGTCCCTGCCCAATCTCCTCAAAGGGGCGGAAGATGTGCTGGGCGTGAGGGCCGCAAAGGAGGAAGTGCGCCTCTCGATAATGGATGAAGCTCTCTTCACTTGTCCGTTTGCCTATATCACGGGCCACGGGAAGGTCAAGTTCTCGGAGGAGGAAGCCGCGAGACTGAGGCTCTATCTGGCCTCGGGCGGGTTCCTCTGGGCCGACGACAATTACGGCATGGATGAATACTTCAGAAAAGAAATCAGAAAGGTGTTTCCCGAGCAGGAGCTGGTGGAGATTCCCTTCGGCCACGAGATCTATCACATGGTGTACGCCTTCCCGGGTGGTCTTCCGAAGATCCACGAGCACCACGGCGGTCCCCCGCACGGATATGGGATTGTCCATGACGGGCGGCTCGTTGTTTTCTATTCGTATAATACAGATATAGGCGACGGGCTGGAGGATGCCGACGTGCATAATGACCCGGCCGAGAAACGCCAGGCGGCCAGGAAGATGGCCGTGAACATAGTGGCATATGCCCTGACCCACTGAGGGCCATTCATACAGTAGTTTCTGACCAGGAGTTACGAATGCCGAACGGTATGGCGCCGGTAGACGAGATCAAAGGCAAGCTCCGGAGGGTGAGGACTGCCAGCATCACAACCGGAGTGCTCTCGGCCGTTTTCCTGTCGCTTCTCGTGGTTGGCGCATCGTGGCTGCTTGTCTCCGCCCTGGATATCGGCCTCGGGCTCCCGAATTCACTTCTGAAGGTCATCGCGGTTTTCCTGCTTGTCTCTGCCCTCGCTGCCCTTGCCTATGTGCTCTTCAGAGTCTTT
>JAUXGG010000043.1 GCA_030622265.1 Candidatus Eiseniibacteriota bacterium | reverse complement strand
GATACACGACGGGCCGATTGTGAGCGGCCGATTGTGAGGGGTGAGTCTGCCGGCAAATTCACAAGTTGGGGTCAGGTACCGGTTTGTGAAGTCACAAACCGGTACCTGACCCCGCGGTGGTGAATTTGGGCTGGGGAGCTGGCGCCGGAGTGTGCTAATATGCGTATGATTCATAGAAGAGGATTGCCATGGGACCGGTAGAAATAGAGATAATTCCGGCATCGGAGACCCGGATTGCGCTAAGCGCCCAGTACGCCTCCGAGGCCACCGCCCTCAGGAAGAGATGGTTCGCCGACCGTGAGGTCCTGGACGCCATATGCCGGGACTTAAGCGAGGTCATCGAGGACTCTGGTACCCTGCCGGCTTCCGAGGCCGCACTTGAGAGACAGCAGGCCGAGACCACCCGGCATCTTAAGGACCTGGGGCTCGCCCTTTTCCAGGAGCTCTTAAAGGAAGAGGGAGACCGCATCGGCGAGATATCGGCCGCCCCCGAACACACCCGCTACATCATATTCAAGATCGACCGGTCACTAGCCTACATCCCCGTGGAGTTGATGTTTGACGGCACGGAGTTCCTGTCGACGAGGATGGCCATGGGAAGGGTTATCTATGCCGAGGACACACCGAGGCAGCCGGCCGGGGAGCGCACTCCTCCCTACCGGGTCTTTATCGCGGGAGACCCATCGAACGACCCTGTAATCCACGATGATGTCGAACAGGAGATCCGGGAGCTCCGGCAGATCTTCACCCGGTCCGCCGGGTTCTCCCTTATGATCCAGCAGGGCGCGGAGGTCACACGGCAATCTATCCTGACTCACCTGCCCGGAACCACGGTCTTCCACTTCACGGGTCACGGGGTCGCGACCGAGGAAGATGCCGCCGCCGGGATCAAACTCGGGGGGAGGAGAGTGCTGGGCGGTGAAGCTCTCGCAGGCCTGAAGGACCCGCCGGCGCTGGCCTTCCTCAATATGTGCACACCGGTTCCCTGGCTCGCGTGGAAGGGTGCTCTCGGACTCATCGAGACTCTGCTGGGGAGGGGCACGAGAGCCTGTGTCGCATCCCTCTGGGATGTTAAGAGCGCAGCTGCGACACGGCTGGCGTCACGCTTTTACACGCATCTCTTCGAGGGGGAAACCTTCGGGCACGCTCTCCGCAGGGCGCGCACCGACCTGGCCGAAACCTTCGGGCTGCACGCGCTCTCCTGGGCGGCCTACACCCTCTATGGCGATCCGAGACTTAGTCTCGAGGACCTCGATGCCGCCCCGGCCGATCGCGGAGGCAGGCTTCACACCCTGGCCACCGTTCTCGGTGTGCTGGTGCTGCTCGCCGCCCTCCTCTTCCCCGCCACCATGGGCAAAGAAAACCTTGGAACGCCTTCCGGGATTCCAGTAGGATATCTTGTGGTCGAGTCGATACCGGCCGATGCGGCGATCCTCATTGACGGGGAAGCAAGAGGCATGACGCCCTCAACGGTGGAGGTCGCCGCCGGGAATCATCACATCATCCTCCGGAGGCAGGGATACCGGCGCTGGGAAGCATGGATAGAGGTAAGAGAATCAGAAAAGACCGTCCTGGAACCAAACCTGGTGAGAATGCGATGAGTTCTCTCCTACTTTTCAGGGCTACGCTTCTTGCCTTAACACTGCTGATGACGGCTGCGCTTTGCTTCGCCGCTCCCGCTCCGGCGCTAACCGACCTCTGGGATGCCCCGGTCGATCTTTCAAGGGTCTGCGATGGCCATATGACCCTGCTCCTTGTATGCGATCCGGGCCTTGCCACCTGCCGCGAAGGCGTCGTGTATTTCGACAGCAAGGCAGGCATGATCAGGGATGAGGGGGTCCGGCCTGTGATCGTGCTGATAGGCCGCCCTCCCGAAATCAGGGAGACCGTGCTTGATCTCGATATCCGCGTTCCCGTCTTCATAGATGCCCGAGAGAGCGTGTTCGGGAGCATCCTGGAGGAGAGGGTTCTGCCCGCCCTTGTTCTGATGGATACGGACGGCGAGGTCCTTGAGACCATCTACGGGGGTGGAGAATCCCTGAACGGGAACATCAGGGCGCTCATTGAAACCGAAACTGAAACCGAAGAGGATGAAGGCTTCAACTGGTGGCTGATAATAGTCCCGGTCGTGGCGGTGCTGGCCACCCTCCCCTTCGTGTTGGACTGAACGTCGTACGCTGATATGGAAGAAAGAGAACTACTGCAGGGATGCATCGCCAAGGATGAAATGGCATGGAAGCATTTCATCAAGTCATATGACCGCTGCATCTATGGCGTCATCCTCAATCTCCTGGGCAAGTTCTCGATCCACGAGCCCGAAGTGGCGGACGACATCTTCGCCTCGGTAATCGAGAAGCTCCTCAAGAATGACTGCGCGGCGCTGCGTAAGTTCAAATGGAACTCGAAGCTCTCGACCTGGCTGGTCAGCGTAGCGCGTAACAAGACATACGACTACCTCAGGGGCTTGAAGCGGAAACCCAATATCTCGCTGGATGCTCCCATAGATGAGGACTCGAAGCTGGAGGACATCCTCGCGGATGGCCTGGACCTGGATCATGACATGGAAGTCCGGCTCACGGTGGGTGAGGCCCTCGACATGGTTCCCCACAAGGATAGATTGATATTGAAGTTGTACTATATCGAAGGTATGAAAGAAAAGGAGATCGGCGTGCTTGTGGACCTCTCCGTTGATGCGGTCTCCGCCCGGAAGTCCAGGGCCCTTAAGAAGCTGCGGACCCTTGTCCGGAAAACGACTTGATCGGCGTCATACTATACAGGGTACAGAAATGAAGAACAGATGCCTTACAGATGAGGAGATGACCTCCTACGTGGACGGGATCGTCGGCGACGGCATGCGCCGGAAGATCGAAGCTCACCTGGCCGCTTGCCCGATATGCCTTCACAATGTGGCCGAGCTCAAGGAGCTGGTGAGTCCCGAAGCCGGGATGGGTAAACCCATTCCCGAGAGCGCTCTCGCCCGGGCTGAGAGTCTGATCGCCCTCCACACCCACGCCCACGGCGAATTCAACATAGTCGCCGTCCTTAAGAACGGGATATGCCGGATCCTGGAAACCACCGGCGACCTGCTGACCCCGCGCATGCCCTCGACCGCCGCCGTCCGGGGAACCGGCAGCAAGGCGCTCAGTCCCAGGATCGCAAGATCCATCTCAGGCTTCCTCGTTACCGTCGAGTTGAAGGCGAGAGCGGATGAGGTCAGACCCGCGCTCAGTATTATCGAGGAAGCAACCTCGGATGCACCCGACGGCGTGAAGACGCAGTTTTACGCACCCGGAACATGCGAGACCAAGTACAGCCATAATGGCAAGACAACCTTCTCCCCCGTCACCCGGGGCCTGTTCCGGGTCGACATCGAAGGCATCGGAAGCATTGATCTGGAAATCAGGTAGCCGGTCGGGAATCAGGTAAGACTTTCTCCCGGGCGGGATGCTAGTGGCTTAAGTCGGAGAAGACCTTGAGGGCTTCCATTATGCCCCGCCGCGTGATGATGCCGACGATCCGGTCGCCGCTCACCACGGGGAGCTTCCCGCACCTGTCGCGGATTACGCGTTTCAAGACCTGTGAGGCTTCCTCATCGACATGGGCCCTGATGCGCTGGCTGTCCGGCTGCATAACATCGCCGACCCGGGTTTCCTGCCACTTCGCTCTCGGAAGGTCCTTGAGCTCATTAACGGTGATCAGCCCCTTCAGCCTTCCCTCGTCGCTCACCGGGAAACAGTCGAAGTGGTACTTGAAGAAGTAGTCGTCCACCAGGCTCTGGATCGAAAGATCCTCTGAGACCGTGACCACGTCCGGCTTCATTATGTCCCCGACCGTCACACCTTTGAGAGTGCTGTCGATCACGACCTGTAGATAGCTTGCCCCGGCGGCCTGCCTGAGGAAAAAGCCTATCAAGACCAGCCAGAGCCCGCCGATGAAGGCACCCCTAAAGACCAGCAGAAAACCGAGCACGATGAAGACTATGCCGACAATGCCACCCACCTTGCTGGCGATGTAGGTGGCCCGCCGCAGATCGCCGCTCACCTTCCAGAGAAAGGCGCGTAAGAGTCTTCCGCCGTCCAGGGGGAAGCCGGGGATCAGGTTGAAGGTACCGAGGATGCCGTTCACATACGCAAGGTACCTCAGCACCGGGGCGACACCCTCCGGGCTCCCGCTTTGCGAGACGAGATAGTAAAGGGCGAAGAACACCATCATGAGCACATAGCTCACGGCAGGTCCCGCGATGGCGATCTTGATCTCGGTCACGGGATCGGACGATTCCTTCGTGAGTTGCGACACCCCGCCGAAAAGGAAGAGGGTTATGCACTTGATCGGGACACCATGGGTCTTGGCCACATAGGAATGCCCGAGCTCGTGGAGAACGACCGAGACGAAGAGCAGCAGGGCCGCCACAAGGCCCATCACCCAGTGGGTTGTCACAGAGAACGACGGATAGTGGGTCGGGAAATAGAGGGAGACAAGACTCCAGGAAACCAGCCCGAAGATGATGAACCAGGAGACATTGATCTCGATCGGTATGCCGAAAACCCTGAAGAGCCGGAAATTGGTTCTTAGCATGCTTCCCTCCTGTTTCATCTATACTAAGAAAGGCGCCGGGAGCACAACACAATAGCTGTGCGCGAAGAGCGAATCACGATTTTCCGCTCCGCCCCCCGGCTTTTGCATTTGACGCGGAGGGGCAAGCTGCAATACGCTTGTTTGTGGAGGGAAGGGCTTGGACAATATCGACGTCGCCCGGATATTCGATGAAATCGCAGACATCCTCGAGCTCAAGGACGAGAACCGCTTCCGCATAAGATCCTACCGCAGGGCCGCCAGGGTGGTCCGGGACATGCCCGATGCTGTGAAGTCCCTGCTCGAGGCCGGTGAGCTCACATCTGTCCAGGGAATCGGATCCAGTCTTGCCGAGAAGATCGAGGAGATCGTAAATACCGGGACATGCAGGTTCTGTGAAGACTTGAAAGAAGACCCCCTTTACAGCCTGACGGCACTGCTCTCCGTCCCGGGTGTCGGCCCCAAGCTCGCCGTGAAGCTCAAGAGGGAAGCCGGGGTGGCCTCGGTGGACGATCTCGAGCAGGCCGCCCGCGAGGGGAGGATCCGCTCGATAGAAGGCATGGGTGAGAAGCTCGAGGAGAAGATCCTCAAGGGCATCGAGCAGTACAGGAGAAACGTGGGGCGTTTCAAGGTCTCCGACGCCCTCGCCTACGCCGAAGCAATCGTCAAGACCCTGGGCGCGATCAAGGGGGTCTCGCGGATAGACATCGCCGGGAGCTTAAGGCGCATGAGGGAGACCATCGGCGACATCGACATCCTGGTCATTTCGAGATCCTCCCACGAGATCATGGATGCCTTCACCTCCATGGGCAATGTCACCGACGTGCTTGCCAGGGGAGAAACCAAGTCGAGCGTGATTCTCGGCTCGGGGATCCAGGTCGACCTGAGAATCCTCCCCGCATCGGACTATGGGGCCGCAATGCATTACTTCACCGGGTCGCAGGACCACAATGTCGCGATGAGAGACCGCGCGAAGAGGATGGGACTTAAGATAAGTGAGTACGGGGTGTTCGATGTAAAGGGCGATGAGCGGCGAGGCGATGAGGCTGCCAATCGGCGAGGTGGCGAGCGCGAGAAGGATGTGTTCAAGCTGGTGGGCCTGCCGTTCATTCCGCCGGAGCTCCGCGAGAACTCGGGCGAGATTGAAGCCGCAGAGAAGGGCACGCTTCCGAAACTCATAGAGCCCAGGCACATCAAGGGCGATCTGCACCTGCACACCGACGCCTCAGACGGGAGGAACAGCATCGCGGAGATGGCGCACCAGGGCCGGGAAATGGGCTACAAGTATATCGGGATTACCGACCACTCCAAGTCGCTCAGGATAGCCGGAGGCCTCGATGAGGTGGAGCTCGGCGAACACATAAAGGCAATCCGCGCCGCCAACAGGAAGGTGAGCGGGATCGAGATCCTCGCTGGAATCGAGGTGGACATACTGCCGGATGGCAGGCTGGACATTGCCGATGAGGTGCTGGCGGAATGCGATATCGTCATCGCTGCCATTCATTCCAGGTTCAACATGCCGCGCGATGAGATGACCGGAAGGATAATCAAGGGAATCAGCAATGCGAACGTCCATGTCCTCGCCCACCCTACCGGGAGGCTCATAAACGAGCGGGATCCCTATGAAGTGGATCTCGAGAAAGTTATGGCCGCCGCTCACGAGCACAAGATTGCACTTGAACTCAGCGCTCATCCTGACAGACTGGACCTGAAGGACAGTCATTGCCGGGCGGCCAGGGAGGCAGGCGTGAAGGTGTGCATCAACACCGACTCTCACGCCGACCGGCAGATGCTCAATATGCGCTTCGGTGTCGCGACAGCCAGGAGAGGCTGGCTCGAGCCGGGTGATGTCATAAACACGTATCCGCTTGCCAAGCTCAAGCGGTTCTTATCCAGGCAAGGACGGTGATCGACCTGGCTGACAAGAAAAAGGCCGCGAAGGAAGCTGCCGGGCTCAGGGATAAAATCCGCCATCACAACTACAGGTATCATGTCCTGGATTCCCCCGAGATAAGCGACAAGGAATACGACCGCCTGATGCGCCGGCTCGAGGAGATCGAGCAGCTCTTTCCTGAACTGGTGACTCCCGACTCGCCCACACAGAAAGTGGGTGCGCCACCGCTTGAAGAGTTCGGGAGCGTCACCCACTCCCTTCCCATGCTGAGTCTCCAGAACGCGTTCAACAGTGATGAGGTGGTGCTCTTCGACGGCCGCGTGAAGAAGCTGCTGGGTGATAAGGAGTTCGAGTATGTCGCGGAGCCCAAGATCGACGGCCTGGCAATGGAGGCGGTCTACCGCGACGGGGTCTTTGTCCAGGGATCGACGCGCGGCGACGGCGTAACCGGAGAGGACATCACCGAGAACCTGCGTACCGTGAGGTCACTCCCCTTAAGACTCCGAAAGGCCGGAGGCAAGATCCCATCCCTGCTCGAGGTGCGCGGTGAGGTCTACATGGCCAAGCGGGACTTCGCCGAGCTCAACATGCGGCGGGAGGAAGAAGGCGAGCAGGTCTTCGCCAATCCCCGCAACGCCGCCGCCGGCTCGATGAGACAGCTCGATCCCAGGGTCACGGCGTCCAGGAATCTCGACGTTTTCCTCTACGCCGCCGGAACGGCCGAGGGTGCCGCCTTCGAGACCCACTCCGACATGCTCGAGGCCTTCAAGGCCTGGGGCCTCAGGGTAAACCCCGAGACCCGCATCTGTAGCACCATCGATGAGGCCGTCACCTTTCATGAGAGCCTGGAGACAAAGCGAAAGAAGCTTGATTACGAGATCGACGGCATCGTGCTCAAGGTCAATAGCCTTGCACTGCAGCGCGAGCTGGGAGAGATATCACGGAGCCCGCGCTGGGCGATCGCCTATAAGTTCGAGCCCGAACAGGCCATCACCCTGGTGAAGGACATTATCGTACAGGTCGGACGGACCGGAGCCCTCACCCCGGTTGCCATAATGGACCCGGTCAACGTGGGGGGCGTGGAAGTGGAGCGGGCCACCCTGCACAACCAGGATGAGATAGACAGGAAGGACGTCCGCCTCGGCGACACGGTCGTGGTGCAGCGTGCCGGGGATGTGATCCCGGAAATTGTCGAGGTCTTGAAGGAGAAGCGAACCGGCAGGGAGAAGAAGTTCACGATCCCGGAGAGGTGCCCCGTGTGCGGATCGGATGTCCACAGGGCGCCCGATGAAGCCGTATCCCGATGCAGCAATATGTCTTGTCCCGCGATAGTCAAGCGGACCATCAGTCACTTTGCCAGCAAGGGCGCGATGGACATAGATGGCCTGGGCTGGAGGATCGTGGACCAGCTCGTCGACGAGGGCCTGCTCAAGACGGTGGCGGATATCTACACTCTCAGGCAGGAAGACCTCGTGAAGATGGAGCGCTTTGCCGAGCGCTCCGCCGCCAACCTCATCCGCTCGATAGAAGACGGCAAGAAGACCTCGCTCAGCCGGCTGGTGTATGCGCTGGGAATAAGGCATGTGGGAGTGCACGTCGCCCGGGTCCTGGCAGAGCGCTTCCCCTCCCTCGAGGACATCGAGAGAGCCGGACTGGAAGAACTCATCGAGATCAAGGAGATCGGACCCATCGTCGCTGAAAGCATCTACACCTTCTTAAGGCAGGACAGGAACGCTCAGGTCATAGAGCAGGTGCTCGCCCGCGGGGTGACCTATGAGAAGGCCGCACCCTTAGGGCTAGGGCCGCTCACCGGGAAGGTGTTCGTCTTTACCGGTACCATGAAGAGCCTGAAGCGAAGTGAGGCAAAGAAGATGGTCGAGGCCTTGGGCGGCAGGGTCGCATCCGGAGTAAGCAGCAAGGTCGACTACGTGGTCGCCGGAGCGGACCCGGGATCCAAGCTGGCCGAGGCCGGGAAGATCGGAATCGAGATCATCAATGAAGAAGCCTTCAAGAAAATCACGTCGTAAGCCTCCCGACATCAGGATCGGGACCTCCGGCTGGAGCTATGTCCACTGGCGCAAGGTGTTTTACCCGGAGGACCTTCCCGCCCCCAGCTGGTTCGGCTACTACAGCCGCTACTTCGATACGGTTGAGGTGAAGAACACCTTCCGTGATCTTCCCGACGAGACAACTTTCGCGAAATGGCATGCCGACGCCCCTCCACAGTTCGTGTTTTCGGTAAAGGCCAGTAGGCATATCACCCACGTGAAGAAGCTTAAGAATGTGGACGCCGCCCTCTCGCTCTTCCTGGAGAGGGCAAGCGGGCTCAAGCGGCGGCTGGGCCCTCTGCTTTTTCAGCTTCCCCCCGACCTGAAGTATGACGCGGCAAGGCTGGAGGACTTTCTCGACCTGCTTCCGCCCCGCAAGCGCTATGTGATCGAGGTCAGGCATCGGAGCTGGCTGAATGATGGGATGGCCGACCTGCTTTCGCGGAGGAAGGTGGCTTTCTGCAT
>JAUXGG010000028.1 GCA_030622265.1 Candidatus Eiseniibacteriota bacterium | reverse complement strand
TGAAATTCACAGAGAGCGTGGTCGACATGGTCTACAGCGTGATGCGTGAGGGCCTCACTTCGACCGCCCGGGGGAAGATCGGCGGGCTTCTCTTGAGGCCGGCATTCAGGGAGCTTAAGGCCCGCTTCGACTATGCCGAGTACGGCGGTGCGCCGCTGCTGGGACTCAACGGCGTGTGCACGATTGCCCACGGTAGCTCGAACGCGAGAGCGATAAAGAACGCTGTGCTTGCGACCACGCGGTATATAAGATACGATGTCAGGTCTGCAATAGAGGAAAGGCTGGCAAAGAGTGAGCGAACAGCGGCGAAAAGCGCCTAGCGGAATAGGAATCCTCGGCATCGGCTCATGCGTTCCCGAGGGTGAGCTTACCAACTACGACCTGGAGAAGATGGTCGACACCACCGACCAGTGGATCCGGGAGCGAACCGGGATATTCAAGCGGCACAAGACCGATGATCAGACGGCTACCTCGGACCTGGCCATCGGGGCGGCGCGTGAGGCCTTGTCCGATGCCGGGCTCGGGCCTGAGGATATTGACGTCATTGTTGTTGCGACCGCCACTCCGGACATGTTCTTTCCATCCACCGCGTGCCTGGTGCAGAATGCGCTGGGCGCGTCGCAGGCGGTTGCTTTCGACATCGGAGCGGCCTGCACCGGTTTTCTCTACGGGCTTTCCATGGCCGAGATCTGCATTGAGTCCGGCCGGTATGAGCGGATCCTTGTGATTGGAGCCGAGACTCTGACCAAGATTGTGGACTGGACCGATCGGGCAACGTGCGTGCTCTTCGGCGATGGGGCCGGGGCGGCGGTGGTGGGAAGGGTTGGTGAGGGCAGGGGATTCATTGCATGGCGTATCGGTAGCGACGGCACTATGAGTGACCTGATCAAGCAGCCGGCCGGGGGGTCGAGGATGCGGCCCACGGAAGAGAACTTGAGGTCGGGGGATCACTTCATAAGATTGCAGGGTAACAGGGTTTTCAAGGCGGCGGTGAAGGCGATGGCGAGTGTTGCCGTGGATACGCTGGAGGACGGCGGGTATACCGGTGACGACCTCGAGCTTCTGGTAACGCACCAGGCGAACGGGAGAATCATTGATGCTACTGCCAGAAGAATAAACGTGCCGCCGGAGAAGGTGTTCAGCAACGTGGAGGACTACGGCAATACTTCCGCGGCATCGATTCCCATCGCGTTGACTGAAGCCAAGGAGAAGGGGATTCTTAAAGAGGGAATGCTGGTCGAGCTGGTCGCCTTCGGGTCCGGCCTTACGTGGGGCAGCAACCTGATGATTTGGTGAGGTAGCCATGTCCAAGATCGCATGTGTTTTTCCAGGTCAGGGTTCCCAATATGTGGGAATGGGAAAGGACGTGTTCGATGCGTTTCCCGAGGCCAGGGAGGTGTTCGAAGAAGCCAATGAAATCCTGGGTTTCGACCTTGCCGATACGTGCTTCAACGGGCCCGAGGATAAGCTGAGAGAAACCCGCTTCACGCAGCCTGCCATAGTTGTGCACAGCGTCGCGGTGTGGAATGTGATGAAGTCGAAGGGCATGAAGCCGGAGTTTGTTGCGGGTCACAGCGTGGGCGAGTACTCGGCCCTGGTGGCCAACGGCGCCCTGGCGTTTTCCGACGCACTGAAGCTTGTCCGGGACAGGGCGGAGGCCATGTTCTCGGCAGGCCTCGAGAAGCCCGGCACGATGGCCGCCTTGATAGGCATATCTGAAGAAGGCCTTGACGGTCTGCTCGCCGAAGCCGGACAGGCTGGGGTCATCGCCGCCGCCAACTATAACTCACCCGTGCAGGTTGTCATATCAGGAGACATCGCGGCTGTCGAGAAGGCAGTGGAGGTCGCCCGCGGCCATGGCGCCAAGCGGGCGATACCCCTCAATGTGAGCGGGGCTTTCCATTCGCCGCTGATGAAGATGGCCCAGGAGAAGCTCGCCGCGAGCTTGAAGGCGGCAGCCTTCTCAGGTGTGCAGATTCCGGTGGTGTGCAATGTCACCGCGGAGGGAGTAACCGACCCGGTGACCATAAGATCTCTTCTTGAGAAGCAGCTCACCAGTCCGGTACTCTGGTACCAGTCAATGAAATACCTTTCGGATAATGGAGTGAACTTCGTGGTCGAGGTCGGTCCCGGAAAGGTGCTCTGCGGGCTCCTGAAGAGGATCAACCCGGACACGGCATGCGTATCGGTTTCCGACCGGGACAGCATCGGTCGTTTCCTGGAGGAGGTGAGCGCTTGAGCGATCTAAGCGGCAAGTGCGCCATCGTAACCGGTGGGGCCCGGGGCATCGGCAGCGCCATAGCTCTTATGCTGGCAGGATTGGGAGCTGATGTGGCCGTTGTCGATCTGCTTGAGGCCGAAGCGGAGGATACTGTCCGGAAGGTCGAGGCCCTCGGACGGAGAGCTGTCGCGGTGCGCTGCGATGTCTCCTCCTCAGGCGAGGTCAAGGAGATGTTTGAGACGGTGATTGCCGCCCTGGGTGGAGTGCATATTCTCATCAACAATGCCGGTATCACCCGCGACAACCTGATGCTCAGGATGTCGGACTCAGACTGGGACAGCGTGATCGGGGTCAATCTCACCGGCACCTTTAACTGCTGCAGGGTGGCCGCCAAGCACTTCATCAGGCAGCGATCGGGCCGGATCGTGAACCTTGCCTCGGTGGTCGGAATCATGGGTAATGCCGGGCAGGTCAATTACTCATCGTCCAAGGCAGGGATCATAGGGCTTACCAAGTCACTGGCCAGGGAGCTGGCGCCTCGAGGAGTGACCGTGAATGCAATAGCTCCGGGCTATATCGAGACGGAGATGACGGGTACGCTTCCGGAAGAGGCCAGGTCCACCTTCATGTCGGCCATCCCGCTGGGAAGATTCGGCACGGTGGACGATGTAGCTAATCTTGTTGCATTCCTGGTATCGGATGATGCAAACTACATCACCGGACAGGTTATTAAAGTTGACGGCGGGATGTTGATGTAAATCAAGAGGAGGTTGAGAGCGTATGTCAGAAGTTGCATCCAAGGTAAAAGAGATCATCATGGACAAGCTCGGTACCAGTGAGGAGAAGATCACGCCTGAGGCTTCCTTCAGGAACGATCTGGGGGCCGATTCCCTGAGCACGGTCGAGCTGATGATGGAGCTCGAAGAGGCTTTCGGTGTCGAGATAGAGGATGAAGAGGCGGAGAAGATACAGACGGTCAAGGACGCCATTGACTATATAGAGAAGAAGATGGCCGATAAGGCCTAGGGGCGGACAGACTCTGAATATCAGACGGAATTTATGCTCATGAACAAGAAAAGAGTGGTAATTACCGGCATGGGAACGATCTCGCCCATAGGGCTGACGACCGAGGACTTCTGGAAGAACTGCCTGGCGGGGAAGAATGGCGTCGATATGATCACCGGCTTCGACGCCACGGACTTCGCTGTCAGGATCGCGGCCGAGATCAGGGACTTCGACCCGGAGAACTATTTCGAGCGGGTCGAGGCCAGGAAGATGGACAGGTATGTCCAGTTTGCCGTGGCGGCAGCCGAGATGGCGGCCAAGGACGCGGCCCTCGACGTGGAGAAAGAGGACCCCGCCAGGATGGGAACCCTGGTCGGATCGGGCGTCGGTGGGATCGCCACCCTCGAGGCACAGCATTCCAGGCTGATAAACCGGGGACCATCGCGGATCAGCCCGTATTTTGTCCCGATGATGATCATCGACATGGCGCCGGGCCTGATATCGATGCGTCTCAATCTCAAGGGTCCGAACTTCGGCGTGGTCTCTGCCTGTGCGTCGGGTTCACATGCGATCGGTGAGACGTTTCACATGATGCAGATGGGAAAGGCCGACGTGATGGTCTCAGGCGGGGCCGAATCGGCGATCACCCCGATGACAGTCGGGGGGTTCGCCTCGATGAAGGCCCTCTCGACCAGGAATGACGAACCCTCGAAGTCAAGCCGGCCGTTTGACAAGGACCGGGACGGCTTTGTGCTTGGCGAGGGGGCGGGGGTGATAGTCTTCGAGACTCTCGAGCATGCCCGGAGGCGGGGTGCGCGTATCTACGCCGAGGTCGTCGGCTCCGGGGCTACCGCGGATGCATATCATATGACGGCTCCCGCTCCGGGGGGCGAGGGCGCGGCGAGAGCGATGGGCGCGGCGCTTGAAGATGCCGGGCTTGCTCCCGAAGAGGTGTCCTTCATAAGCGCACACGGCACTTCGACCCCTCACAATGACCGGCTGGAGACCGCGGCGATCAAGACGGTGTTCGGCGAGTATGCCTACAAGGTGCCGATCAACTCGACCAAGTCGATGATCGGCCATCTGCTCGGGGCCGGAGGTGCACTGGAGTTGGAGGCAGCGGTCCTGTCGATCAGGGACGGCAAGATCCATCCCACGGTGAACCACGAGGTCCCCGATCCGGATTGCGACCTCGATTATGTACCGGGCAGCGCGAGAGATCTGGAGGTCGACACGGTTCTAAGTAATTCCTTTGGTTTCGGCGGACACAATGTGTCGATCATCGTAAAGGCTTTCAAGGAGTGATGGCTCAGGTTTGGTACCTACTTGGCTTCAACGTATCATCTTAGGGCTGAGCGGAGGAAAGGGCGATACCGAAGCCCGCCGTCTCCGCAGCGCGTTCGGCGCGAAGTTCGGGATATGGTTCAAGGATGCCATGATCCTCAAACGGGCGCTGACCCACAGGTCCTGCCTGGAACCCGACGGGAACGACGTCTCCAATGAGAGACTCGAGTTCCTTGGAGACTCGGTCCTCGGCGTGATCGCGAGCGACCATCTCTTCCGGTCCATGGCCGAGGCCAATGAGGGTGAGTTGACCAAGGCCAGGTCGAGGATAGTCAACAAGAACTCTCTCGGGCGGATCGGTATCAATCTTGGCATCCTGGACCTGCTGATCTATGCTCGTGAGGAGCTGCGCGAGGATGAGCGAGCCCTTACGACCCTGAGCGCCGACGCCCTCGAGGCCGTCATTGGCGCGATTTACCTGGACCAGGGCTACGACAGGGTATCGGAGTTCGTGATAAAGCGGATTGTCGAGCCTGTCGGCGACTCGGTACCCGAGGAGCTCCTGTCCGACTATAAGAGCCGGCTCCAGGAAGTTTGCCAGGCGAGCTTCAAGCTCCAGCCCGATTATCGAATCGTCAAGCGGGTGGGACCCGAGCATCGCAAGATTTTCCACGTGGTCGTGCGGATAAAGGGAGAAACCTACGGTTTCGGGTCCGGCCGCAGCCGCAAGGAGGCGGAGCAGGTGGCCGCCGGCCAGGCCCTCCTCAACCTGTCGAGCGAGACAACATGACGCCTGGATCGGCGTTTTTTCAAATCCCTTGACAGGTAAGAAGTTGCTCAATTAGATTCTTAGAGATATTAGTATTTCCGCATTCTTCTGATTTCAATAAGGAGGGGGAGCTATGAGGATAGGTGTCCTTACGGGTGGAGGAGACTGCCCCGGACTTAATGCCGTCATCCGCGCTGTTGTCAGCAAATCGAAGATTCACTATGAATGGGAGGTTTTCGGCATCAAGAACGGATGGGCCGGGTTTGTCAACAAGAACATTGAAGAACTGACCCTCGAGAGTGTCTCGGGCATTCTTCCCAAGGGCGGGACAATCCTGGGCACCAGCCGCACAAACCCGTTCAAGGAAGAGGGAGCGGCTGAAATCATTGTTGCCAACGCCAAAGAGATGGGTATAGCTGCGACCGTTGCAATCGGTGGGGAAGACACGCTGGGTGTGGCAAACGGGCTCTGTAAGCTCGGCATGCCGTGTGTCGGGGTGCCCAAGACCATAGACAATGACCTCGGAGGGACCGACTACACCTTCGGCTTCGACACCGCGGTCAATATCGCGACCGAGGCCATCGACAGGCTTCACACCACGGCCGAGTCCCATCACAGGGTGATGGTAGTGGAGGTCATGGGGAGGCACGCGGGCTGGATCGCCGTCCACGCCGGGATCGCCGGCGGTGCCGATGTCATCCTGATTCCCGAGCAGCCCTTCCAGGTTACAGAAGTCTGTGCCCTGGTGAAGAAGAGGCATGCGAGGGGCAAGAGCTTCAGCATCGTGGTAGTGGCCGAGGGCGCGAAGTTCCAGCATGAGGGTGATATTGACGGCAGCATAATCACACAGGATGTCGAGGTCGATGACTTCGGTCATGTGAGACTCGGTGGCATCGGCAATATCCTGGGTAAGGAAATCGAGAGGCAGACCGGTTTTGAGACCAGGGTCTCGGTCCTGGGTTACGTGCAGCGCGGCGGCACGCCGACGGCGTTCGACCGGGTTCTTGCGACCCGTTTTGGCATAAAGGCCTGCGAGCTGGTTGAGGAAGGTGAGTTCGGCAAGATGGTTGCCCTGAGGGGCAACAAGATCATTGCCGTGGACATGGAAGAGGCCCTTGAGATTAAACGGGTAGACATGGACCTGTATGACCTGGCTTCCATATTCTTCGGATAGAGGTAGGTGAGCAATGGCACTTGTATCTTCAAATGACATCCTGATTCCCGCGAGGGAGAAGGGATATGCTGTCGGCGCATTCAACACTAGTAACATGGAGATATCCCAGGCGATATTCGAGGCGGCATCCGAGCTTAGGTCCCCGGTCATGGTGGCCACGTCCGAATCCGCCATCACGTACGCCGGATTCGACAATCTCCTGGGTACCGTGAAGCACTTATCGGAGTACTACGGGGTCCCGGCGGCTCTCCATCTTGACCACGGCAAGGATCTTGAGATCGCGGTCAAGTGCCTGAGGCACGGCTGGACATCCCTGATGATAGACGCCTCGAAGCTGGATTATGAGCAGAACATAGCGGCGACAGCGGAGGTCGTGCGGATCGCCCACTACGTGGGTGTTCCGGTGGAAGCCGAGCTGGGCAAGCTCGCCGGTGTCGAGGACATGGTGAGCGTGGATGAGCGTGAAGCCACGCTGACCGACCCCGACCAGGCAGCCGACTTCATCGAGCGCACTGGCTGTGACTCCCTTGCGGTGGCTATCGGCACGTCGCACGGCGCATACAAGTTCAAGGGGGAGCCCAGGCTCGAGCTTGACCGGCTGAGCGAGATTGCGGGCAAGGTGACGATCCCGCTCGTACTGCACGGCGCTTCGTCGGTTCCGAAGGACGTGCTGGACAGGGCGGCCAGGTTCGGCGCCAATCTCCCGGGAGCCAAGGGTGTTCCCGAGGAAGCGCTCAAGCAGGCAATCGAGCGTGGGATCGCCAAGATTAACATAGATACCGACCTTCGCCTCGCCTTTACAGGGGGAGTGCGGCAGGTGCTAATGGAAAGCCCTGAGGTGTTCGACCCGCGCAAAATTGTGGGGGAGGCCCGCAAGGCTATCAAGGAAGTCGTTAAGAAGAAGATCCAGATATTCGGCAGTGAAGGCAAAGCCTGAGTCTGGTTGAAAGGGGATCGGGATGGTTATCAGATGCGCAATTAACGGGTTTGGGAGGATCGGCAGGCTGGTGCTCAGGTCCGGCTTCGACGATCCTGATGTTGAGTTTGTCGCAGTCAATGACATTACCGATGCCACGACGCTTGCTCACCTCGTGAAGTATGACAGCGTACACGGGGTCTGGAGCAAGAAAGTCAAGGCGGATGGGGACTCCATCGTGGTCGAAGGCAAGGCGATCAAGGTCTTCAGCGAGATGGATCCCGAGAACCTGCCGTGGGGTGATCTCAAGGTGGATGTGGTCATAGAGTCAACGGGGATGTTCAGAAAGCCCGAAGATGCCGAGAAGCACCTCAAGGCGGGAGCCCGAAGGGTCCTGCTTTCGGCTCCCTGGAAAGGCGTGCGCGAGGACTGCGTCTCGTTCGTCCTGGGTGTAAACCAGGACCTCTTTGACCCCGCCAACCATAAGATGGCATCGGTCGCGTCCTGTACCACCAACTGCCTTGCCCCGATTGTCAAGGTCCTCCACGATAACTTCGGGATCATAAGGGGTGAGATGACGACGATTCATGCCTTTACAAATGACCAGAAGATCCTGGATCTTCCGCATAAGGACTTGCGTCGTGCCCGTGCCGCCTCGATGTCCATCATTCCGACCACGACCGGCGCCGCCAAGGCCATTGGCATCGTGATCCCGGAGCTCAAGGGCAAGCTGGCCTCGATGGCCATAAGAGTACCGGTTCCGGACGGGTCGCTGGTGGACCTGACCGTTGAGGTGTCGAAGGCCACGACCCGGGAAGATGTCAACAAGGCCTTCCGTGCGGCCAGCGAGGCGCCGCCCTTAGGAGAGTATCTCGAATACTCTGAGGACCCGATCGTCTCGATCGATATCGTTGGGAATCCCCATTCCTGCATCTTTGACTCGCCCCTGACCGAGGTCCAGGATGGTACACTGGTCAAGGTGTGTGGCTGGTACGACAATGAGATGGGGTACGCTTCCCGAATGGTTGACATGATGAACCTGATTGCCAGAGGTTAGAGCACATGGCGGGCTCCCGGTATTTCGAGAACAGGATGACCCTGAGGGATGTTGACCTCTCGGGGAAGAGGGTGTTGGTCCGGGTGGACTTCAACGTGCCTCTTGGCAAGGATGGAGAGGTCACCGATGACTTCCGGATTCGCTCGGCGCTTCCCACCATAAAGCATGTTCTTGACACCGGGGGAATCCCCATTCTCATATCCCACCTGGGAAGGCCCAGGGGCAAGGTTGTGCCCGGGCTTTCGCTGGAACCCGTGAGGAGCGCGCTCGAGGATCTCCTGGGAGTCAAGGTCACCTTGGCTCCCGACTGCGTGGGCGAAGAGGTCAAGGGAATGGCCGCATCGCTCAAGGCCGGAGAGGTTCTCCTCCTGGAGAATTCCCGTTTCCACGCCGAGGAGAAGGACAATGATCCCGGATTCTCGGAGCAGCTGGCCTCACTCGCCGATGTCTTTGTCAATGACGCCTTCGGGACGGCCCATAGGGCGCATGCCTCGACGGAGGGAGTGACTCACTATCTGCAGCCCGCCGTGGCGGGTTTCCTGATCGAGAAGGAACTTGAGTTTTTCGGACAACTCATGTCAGATCCACGAAAGCCCTTCATCGCCATAATCGGGGGAGCCAAGATATCCGGCAAGATAGAGGTTCTCAAGAACCTGCTGGACAGGGTGGACGCCCTTCTGCTTGGTGGCGGCATCGCCAACACCTTCCTGAAGGCGCAGGGCCGCCAGATAGGAAGTTCTCTTTACGAGGAATCCAAAGTGGGTGTGGCCGCCGAGATCATGGAGCTTGCGCGCAGCAAGGGAGTCGACCTGGTGCTTCCAGAGGATATGGTCATTGCCGACCGGGTTGAGCAGGGTGCGGCGACGGGCTTCGTTGCCGATGATGAACCCGTACCGGAGGGCTATTCAATAGTGGATGTGGGTGAGCGGACCGTTGTCAGGTTCATCAGCCTGATAGGGCGTGCGAGCACCATCTTCTGGAACGGACCGCTGGGCGTATTCGAGATAGACCACTTCTCACACGGCACCGTCGAGATAGCAAGGGCGGTTGCCGCGGCTTCCGAGGGTGGGGCGATCTCGGTTATCGGGGGTGGGGATACTGCGAGTGCGATTGCCAGGGCCGGTGTTACCGGTATGGTTACTCATATCTCTACCGGTGGAGGGGCATCGCTGGAGTTCGTGGAAGGACGTGAGCTGCCGGGCATTACGGCGCTCACCAGGAAAGGTGAGGGATAGACTTGAACCCGGAAGCAAGGAAACCGTTTATTGCCGGCAACTGGAAGATGAACAAGACCGTTGCCGAGGCGAGAAAGCTGGCCCTGGAAATCAAGAACGGCACTCTTAATGAGTCCGATGATGTCGAGATCTTGATCTGCCCTCCGTTCGGCAGCCTGTATCCGGTGAGTGAAGTTCTCAAGGGAAGTGCCGTGAAACTGGGTGCCCAGAATTGCTATTGGGAAAAGAACGGCGCGTTCACGGGTGAGATGTCACCGCCGATGATCAGGGAACTCGGATGCGATTACACCATCGTCGGCCATTCGGAGCGGAGGTCCTACTTCCGTGAGACCGACGAGTGGGTCTCCAAGAAGGCCAGGGCCCTGCTGGATGTGGGGGTTTCGCCCATCGTATGCGTCGGCGAGGTGCTCCAGGACCGTGAGGGCGGGCGCACCAATGACGTCGTAAGAGGCCAGGTGCTTGGCTCGCTCGACGGGCTTACATCCGAAGACATGCTCCGGGTAGTGTTGGCCTATGAGCCGGTGTGGGCCATCGGCACGGGGAAGACCGCTTCCCCCGAGCAGGCCCAGGAAGTGCACGCGTTCATGCGGAATATCCTGATAGATCTGTACGGACTAGATGTTGCTTTAAGGGTCCGGATTCAGTATGGTGGAAGTGTTAAGCCAGAAAACGTGACCGCTCTCATGGGGCAGCCGGACATAGACGGTGCCCTGGTGGGTGGTGCGAGTCTGGAGGCGGCGAGCTTCCTGAAGCTCGTTTCTTTCAAAACCGGAGGAATAGATTAGGCGATGTTAGCTGTTCTTACTGGTATTCATGTGCTCATATGTATCAGCCTGATCATCGTGGTTCTGCTGCAGAGCGGGAAGGGTGGGGGCATGGGGGGCGTCTTTGGTGGTGGTGGCGGTGGTGGTTCGCTGATGGGAGGCAAGGGATTCGGAGGAATCCTG
>JAUXGG010000305.1 GCA_030622265.1 Candidatus Eiseniibacteriota bacterium | reverse complement strand
GGTAATCTCGGGGACGAGGTTGAATGATCTATCATCCAGATTATAGATCGTGAACAATGCGGGGGTCACATAGAGCCAACCGAAGGGCTCTTTCTGGCTTGTTTTCAGATAAAGGTAGTTCCTCATGAAGTTCGGTTGCTGGTAGCCCGAAAGGCCGGGGCGGACGGCGTTGAATTGAGTGTCTTCTGCTGCCGAGAGAAAGTCAAAGTATCTCGCGACCTCATCTTTGGTATAGCCTTGTCCATTGTGATAAAACTCGGCGATCACGGTGGTCTGAGTTGGAGCGAGGTAGCGGATTCCCGCAAGGTAGTTCCAAGCATCCTCCGTTTCCATCGTGATATTTCCCTCCGGATCAAGGATGTTCTTTTCAGAATCGGTAACCAGCGCCATCTCCCCATGTATTTCGAAGCTGCTGGTGACGTTCCGGGAAGCGGTGACTCCATAGCGGGCGGAACGGCTCCCCTCTGAGAGCGCCATGAAGTCGATATCGGTATCGTAGAGCAGAAGATAGAGTTTTCCGGTGACATTGACGTGATCTTTTTCCCCGAAGGCGGAGTTCATGCTGCCGGAGACGGGCAGTATCACGCCGGTCAGGGCAAGGGTCCTGAGAGGTCCCGAGAAGCTCTTGACGATGTCTGTAATTCCCATCCAGTAGCCTTCCAGGGAGAGGTCAGGGTCAGAGGGGTTCTTGTCCCGGCCCGCGAAGTTGGTCGGGTTCCAGGCATAGCCCTTTCCCCAGCGAAGGAGCGTCTTGCCCAGCGTGAAGTAGACATTGGGCCCGGCCTGCAGGGACAGGTTGCCCTCATACAGGAGAAGGTCGCTGCTCCAGTCCTCTCCGTCATAC
The DNA here is from genome assembly GCA_030622265.1 of Candidatus Eiseniibacteriota bacterium. GTDB lineage: Bacteria > Arandabacterota > Arandabacteria > Arandabacterales > Arandabacteraceae > JAUVJV01. The sequence goes on along the minus strand of JAUXGG010000305.1, from coordinate 2,648 downwards.
CACCCCTCCGTACTTCCGAGGGCAAATGCCTTGAAGGGGCCTCGCTGATAGGCCAGCCCCGCCTGGATCTCCATTCCCCCCTGAAGGCGGTAGCGGTCCCGGTCTGTTCCGGGGAGTTCGAGCCGATATAAGGCAGCATCACGGTTAAGCCGGGAGTAAGACAGATCTCCCTGGAGATACCCGTGAAACGACCAGGGGGACTTCTCGAACTCGCTCGAATCGAAGGAAAACTTCTCCGGCTCCGAGGGGAGCTCCGTCCCCTGGGCCCGAGCGGGCGGGCTGGTGATGAGGAGAAGCGCCAGGCCCGCCGCGGCGACTACTCTGGTGGCAGTCCCTTGCCGGAGTTTCACCTGCGGGAGTTTCACCGTAACTCTTCTACCTTCGGCAGGAAGCTTAGTGTGAACACCTCGTCGTTGAATTTCCGGGCCTTGATCTCTGCGAAGAGCATCACCGAGCGGTATCCCTTCTGCAGGGGGCTATCTGTCTCCAGCATGCTGGGCCGGACGATTCCTTCCCCGAAGTCCTTGATCTCGCTGTAATGGAGCGTCTTGATGAGAATCCCCGAGGAAGCGTAACACCTGGTCTCGATGGGAATGACATTCTTCTTATCGACGAGCATCGCGAGGCTGTCATAGGCTACCGTCCCCGACCGTGCCTTGAGTCCCAGGAGATAATGGTCTCCTTCCTCCTTAGTCGATTCGACGGTGTACTCCTTGGAATAGTCGAGCCGCAGAATGTCAGAGTTGTTGAATACTCCCCCGACGATGGACTGCAGAGAGGTGATGCGCAGGGGTTTGCCGACGCTCGGCATATAGAGCCACATATTGTCATCGAGCCGCAGAGTGGTTCTCCCTTTTTCGCTGGCCGGGGAAAGGAAGAGGGCAACCATGCGGTCCTGTCCCTTCTTTATGGTATAGAGCACAAACTCTTTCTTGCTGCTGTCAGGCTCTATGTTGATGAGCTTGCGGTACATCTCGTACGATTCTGGATTAAGGTTGCGATCCACCTGGCGCAGGATCTCCTCCCCGTCAAGGGCATAGAGGAGCGGGGCGAGGCCGAAAAGCAGCGCTGCCGTGGTTAGTACGATGCTGATCCTTTTCATTTTCCTGATCATCCCTTCTATTTATATATGCCGCATGGCGGTGACCGGTTCCATCCGCGAGGCCCTGTACGCCGGCTGCAGACTGGCGAGCACCGATATCAGGATCACCAGAAGGGATACCACAATGATCTCTGCCGGATCCAGCGCCGGTGAGAGCAGCAGGCCCTTCTGTCGACCGAAATCGTATGAGACAGGGTGTATCTTGAGCGTCAGGATGGCCGCCAGAGAGATCAGCGTGCCCATGGCGGAGCCCAGAATGCCCAGGCTGATTCCCTCGAAGAGAAAGAGGGATAGGATTTGGCCGGGCCGGGTGCCGATGGCGGCAATGGTCCCGATTTCCTTGACGCGTTCGAAGACCGCCATGATCATGACGTTCATCACGCTCACCAGCACGATGGCGATGAGCATCAACTTGATGAAAAAGGTCATGACATCGATCATCCTGGCGATATTGTGAAAGGGTGAGAGCTTCTCCCAGGTGTGGATTTCGTATTTCGGTGCTCCCTGCTTGTTCAACTCGCCACCGATTGCCTTGGCCAGCGCCGCCTCCACCTCCCCCAGAGCATCTGCATTCTTTAGCCGTACGGCGTATTCGTTGACCTCTTGTTTCTGGATGCGGAGAATTTCCTGGGCGTCCTTGATGTGGATGTAACCGTCTCGACCGCCCGGGCCGGAGATCCCCTCCAGGACACCGCGGACGGTGAAAGTCTTCGCATTGACCGAGCCGTCCTGGTTGGTGGCCACGATCACCACCGTATCACCCGGTTTCACCTCCATGCCTTTGGCCAGCAACTCGGGGACGAGAATATCCCCCGGACTGAGCAGGGTGTCCCCGATGTCTCCCTGAAGCACTCGCATCGGAAGAAGTGGCGCCGCCAGGATCTCCTGCGCCGGGTTCACCCCGTTCAGGCGCACATTGGTCGTCTCCTCGAAGTTAGAGAACATCCCGCCGAACTTGATGCGCGCAGAGTAGGCCTCGACCTCCTCGAGAGAATCCAGAGCCTTCTCTATGGTCTCCATGTCCTGGGGGCCCAGGTTCATATGAAGGGGAAGGTTGTCGATGGAGGCCACATAGCCGCGTTTGTGGACCTGCAGGTGGCCCAGCATGGAGTCGGTGATCTGGCCGATCATCAATGATTTGAAAGCGCCGGTAATGGAGGAAAAGAGGAGCACGGCCACGACGCCGATCATGATAAGCAAGGAGGTGAGCAGGGTGCGTCGCTTGTACCGGAGCAGATTGCGAAGGGCGATTTTCACGATATTAGACATGGCTCGCCCTCCTGTCTTCGCGGTCCGTAATAAGGCCGTCCTCGAGAGTGTATACGATCTCAGCCTCGCCCACGATCTTGGGGTCATGGGTCGAGAAAAGAAATGTCGTCTTGCGTTCCTCCTTCAGCGACTTCATGAGATCGATGACCATGAAGGCAGTATCATGATCCAGGTTTGCCGTGGGCTCATCTGCGAGGACCAGCTTGGGGGCTCCGATCAAGGCGCGGGCCACGGCGACACGCTGTTTCTGGCCGCCTGAGATCTGGCCGGGTAGCTT
>JAUXGG010000037.1 GCA_030622265.1 Candidatus Eiseniibacteriota bacterium | reverse complement strand
GCTTCCATCAATCCTTCACCATCCCCACAGTCGTGATCTCTCCTTACCGTGACGCTTGACGCACCAACACCGGTACCTCGCGACTTCCGGCCGCTACCTCCCGGCTTGGAATCCGGCATCTCAGCCATTCTGCTCCACGTCTCCCTCGCCATCAGAATTCAAGGCGACTGCATCTACCGCACGTTCGGCCCTTCGGCACGGTCGGGGTGCCTCAATATGGCCTCTGCTGTCTTCTGCCAACCCATCCCGCAACCTCCCGATCGCGGTAGCACTCAGGCAGGTTGGCAGATCTCCCCGGGTAATGCGCTCTTACCTTCACGCCTATGCCTGCCGCATATACGTACGTGCTCTCCGTACAGGTATTGGACTTCGACGATATCTGCCGTCTCATCCACCACGTACGCCTCCTATGCGATTCCTGTTCGTCAGGCCGGCGCTTTGCCTGCGGCTTCCTTCAGATTCCACCTCACGGTGGACACCCTTGCCGTCCGGCTAACACTTCCCCCTGCCGGGTGTGTAGAGGACTCTCACCTCCAAGTAGGTGCGCCCTGCCGGGCGCACAAAAGAAAAGCCCCCCCTCTTTCGAGGAGGAGCTTATTCGTCTGTTTGGCTTAGGCTATCCAGAGACAGTAGACTCAGGCCGGCCCTTGTCCGCGGGTCTGCAGTAGACGCCAATCAACTGAGAGAAGGCACTCTCGTTACCGCTCTCATCCAGTGCCGTGACCTTGTAGTAGGTCATCGCCATCGGAAGCACATCATCATAGTACCACGGGCAAAGCAGAGGCTCCGAGTTCACCTGCGCGAAGGGGCCGTTCTCGGAAGAGGACTTATACAGCCAGTACCCTTCCAGGTCGGCCTCCGCGTTCGATTCCCAGGTGATCTTAACCGTGCCGCCCTGGTCCTGGATCTGGAATCCGACCGGGGGATTGGGGGGCACCGTATCAATGACCGGCGTACCCTGACCGCTGTCGTTTCCACAGGCACTTACCAAAAACGAAAGAGCCGCGAGACTAACCAGCAAACACACACATTTCTTCATACTCACTTTCACCTCCCCGAATTCTGGAATACATAGGGTGAAAACACACCGACTTCCTGTCTGCCGCGTAGAGACTTGCAAGAACTATACCACCGGGATACCTAAGAAGAGCGTGCTAACCCATTGACAATACATACGATATGATGTGGCGTGAAGCGGTACACCGGAGCGGCACTGTCCTGACGACTAAGGTTGTGCAGGATGCAATGCGGGAGTGCAGAATGCGAATCGGAGCATCAGGGGGAGACCTTCAGGACCTTGTACACATGCTGGCCTGAACTCGCTCTCACGGAGAGTACATACATGCCCGGGGCCACCAGAGAGCCGGTCTCGTCACGTCCATCCCAGACTATCTCCTGCGTGCCTGAAACGGGGGCGAACCTGCGCAGCATTCTTCCCCGCACGTCATAGATCTCAAGGGCCTCAAACATAACCGGCACATCCAGCGAGAAGGCCCTGAGGACAACACTCGACTGAAACGGGTTGGGAGACGCCGTCAGGGCGACTCGCCCCTCCCACTCCCCCGGGAGCGAACGCATGAACTCACGAAGGCCGTCAACATTCTCAGGCGAGGTGAGGTCGTGGTTCTCGATCTCTCCTCCACACCGGGCCCTGGATCCACCGAAAAGCACCCGGAAATCCTCAGCGAAGATCTCAGTGATCCTGGACGCATGGCTGGCTGCCGGGTCTACCTCGGCTGACGGTAGACCTCGAAGGTCGGCATAAGCCTCCCAGAGGTCCATTCGTGATCCGGGCATCAGGACGTGATGGATGACATGGCCGATCTCATGTACAACAGTGTAATGGATATGGTCCAGAGGATACTGCACCCTTCCGGGCGAGAGAAAGATCACGCTCCCTTCCGCGGAGGAGTTGGGCAGATCCTGCCGTGGCACCGGCAGTATGAGGATATCGATGTCAATTCCATCCATGGGGTAATCCACGCCGCAGACGGCCTCCGCCACTACCTCCATTTGCATGGGGTGGCCCTGGAGCGGCGCTCCAGGTGATAGCTTCCAGTCGCGCGTGCCAGGAAAACAGAGATAGGTCTCGCCACCCGATTGCCGGCAGTAGCTCTCCACATCGGCGGCCGTGTGAATCCTGACATTTCCCACAGTGAGGACCTCGGCCCCCAGGGGACTCGAGACTGCCAGGACAAGCGCCAGGATGAGAATTGTCAGAGATCCGGCCAGCAGTGATCTTGCCACCTTGCTTGAGTCACCTCCAAAAACAAAAAGGCCCACCGAAAATCAGAGCGATCTTCGGCAGCCCTACGGCTTCGAACCCCCGGGCGTTGCAGGAAAACCCACCTTTTCGGTATCGCTCTCTTGTGGTGTTCCCGCTCGCCCCACTACTGCATAGTATACCACAGCCCGGAGACCGAGGTCAATGCATTTGAGGCTGTAACGGGAGCGGGGACTGTGGTGTTTTGGCGGGATTGGGGTTTATTGGAGGAATAAACGGAACTGCGTCAGTCAGGCGCTTGAGAGCGGGTCCGAGCAAAAACCTGTTTCTCAATGAAGTTGGAGACGTGTGTCTGTCCCCTTTGCGCCGCCCAGTTCCCTTTGCGCCGCCTCATTCACCCGTGGAGGATGGGTGATTTCGCGCAGGCGCTTTACTTGCAGTAGCGATAGCTCCTGAGCAGTTCGCCGGCAAGCCTCAGGAGAAAGTGCGAGTTCTCAAGCAGGAGACCCTCCTGTCTCAGCAGATGGCATATCATCCTGCCCCTGTGGAGATTGAGGGCCTGTTCCTGGACATCCTCTCTACGATCTGGTGAGTGCATTTTCTTCCTCTTCCTTGAGATCTATCATGCGGATACCGTCGGCATATTCAGTGGGCGCGGCTTCCCGGAGTGACTTAAGGCGCGTTACCACCGCCTCGATCTCCCGGCACTCGTCCTCGATGGTATCGAGGGCTTTGACGCCCTCCTTATTCATGTTCCCAATGCTCTTCATGAAACGGCCCGCTGCCTTGATCCCGGAGATGCTGTTGTTGATGCAGTGGTTGATGCTGACTACGACCTCGTCGATCGCCGCAAGCCGCTCGACCTTCACCAGGTCCTTCTGGGTCTGCTTGAGGAGATCGTTGAGATGCGCCAGCTCCTTGACCTTGTTCTGCAGGGCCTCGTTGGTCGTGCTCAGTTCGAAGATCAGCCTCTGGTTGTCCAGCGCCAGCAGCCTCTTCTCGATCGCTTTCCTGACATGCGCCACGATCTGGGTGGAGGTCAGGGGCTTGGACAGGTAGGAGTGGGCTCCCTCGTGCATGGCATCTGAGGCGGACTTCACGCTTGCATAACCCGTGATCATTATCACCTCGGTCAACGGGAAGACGCGCTTGACGGAGGTGAGTATCTCGCTTCCCGATACCTCAGGCATCTCGAGATCGCTGATTATGAGATCATACTCCTGGGAGGTCGCCGCGATCAGCGCGTCTCCCGAGCTGGTGTACAGGTCAGGCGTGTAGCCAACTCTCTTTAAGACCTCACCGAGGACCGCCACGATATCCTCATCGTCATCGATTACCGCGATCCGGATGGTGGATAGTTCATCTGGCTTACCTGCGCTAATTGTCTCCATGCTCCCCCCCACACCGGCGGGGTAGCCACACATGAAATGTGCTCCCCTGTCCGGGTTTGCTCACGACGTCAATGCTGCCGCCGTGCGCTTCCACAATTGCCTTCGCGACTGACAAGCCGAGACCCGCACCCGCAAACCTCCGCGTATGCGTCATGTCGCCCTGGGTGAATGAGTTGAAGATGTTGCCGATCTTGTTCTCCGGTATTCCTATGCCGGTATCGAGAATCGAGAGGCGCACGCCCTCCGGTTCTGAAGTACCTGTCATCCCGATCTCCACGGCGCCGGATTCGAGATTGAACTTGATGGCGTTCTCGAGAATATTGGTCACGGCCACCCCGAGCTTCTCGGCGTCGCCAAGCAGTTTGCCGTCGTCGCTCTGATCGAAACTGATGGCTATCTCCTTGGTCTTGGTCAGAGGGTCCAGCCTGGAAATGGACTCATCGATCACCTGGGACAGGTCGATCTTGTCGTTGGTAATCAGCAAATCCCCGGCGTTGGCTTCGGTCATCAGAAGAAGATTGAGTATCAGCATCTCCAGGCGTCCAAGGTTGTCCTTCATCGCCCGGAGCCAGGTCTTCTCCGTGGTACTGGTGTCCTTACCCTCAGCCAGGAACTGGGTCATCATGGACAGGTAGCCCTTGAGAGACATAAGAGGCGTGCGAAACTCATGCGAGACCGTGCCTATGATATCGGACTTGATCTGGTCGATCTCGATAAGCTTGCGGGTGAGATGAGAGAGCTCGACGTTCTCCCTCTGGAGCTTGCGCTTCTCCAGCCCGAATCGCACGGTCTTCTCCAGCTCATACATGGAGAAGGGTTTCACCACGTAGTCATACGCACCCTTCTTGAGCGCATCGACGGCCGACTGGACGCTTGCATATCCCGTCATGATGATGACGACGGTTTCCGGGTCGGCGTCCATCACATGCTCCAGCAGCTCGACCCCGTTCATCCCCGGCATCCTCAGGTCGCTGATCACTATGCTGAAGTCCTTGTCGTGGATGATCCCCAGGGCCTGCCTGGAATTCAGAGCACTCTCGACTTCATACCCGCGCAGGGTGAAGAACTCCGAAAGAGCACCCACCACCACCTCTTCGTCATCAACAACCAGGATGCGGTCCTTTCTCTGGCGTTCATCCACGGCCGAGAGGTGTTCACTTTCGAGAACTGCGGTAGACGAGACATCAGACGACAGGTTCTGACTGGTCACTGCGGTCTCCTTGGGTTTAGTGGGTGGAAACGAGTTGACGGGAAATGGTCTCGTCCGCAACGGTCGCGACACTGCCACGACCGCCGGAACCCCGTTCGGTGATCGAGGAAATCAGCGAATCCTGCACCGACTTAAGCCTGCCCCGGAGTCTGAGCATGGCTTTGGTATGTATCTGGGAGACCCTGGATTCGCTCACGCCAAGCGTACGCCCTATCTCCTTCAGCGTCATGTCCTCGTAGTAGTAGAGCGCCACGACCGTGCGTTCCTTCTCCGGGAGGTTGAGGATTGAGTTCGCGAGGGTGTCCTTCATTTCCTCGCTCTCGATGTGGGTTGACGGACTGACGCCGTCCTTCGCACAGACGAGGTCTATGATGCGGGTGGTCCTCTCCCCATCCTGGTTCCCCACAAAGTCATCGAGGGACAGCAGACCGGCGGAGACAACCTCTTCCACGATCGACCTGAACTCGTCGACCGACATGTTGAGTTTCCGTGATATTTCTTGATCGCTCGCGGCGTGGCCCAGCTCGTTCTCGAGGCTGTTGTAAGCCTCTTCCACCATGCGGGCCTTGCGTCTCACCGAGCGGGGCACCCAGTCAAGCGACCTCAGGTCATCGACGATTGCTCCCCTTATCCGGGCAACGGCATAGGTCTCGAACTTGGTGTCACGACCCGGATCATACTTGCCGATGGCATCCATCAGGCCGACGACCCCGGAGCTGACCAGGTCGTCGATCTCCACTGAAGGAGGAACCGACATGGCCATCTTCCCGGCGACATATCTCACCAGGTAGAGATACTTCTGGATCAGGGTATCCCTGACAGCCGTCGACTCCGTTCTGTGAAAGGTTGCCCAGAGTTCCGCAAGTTCCTGAGGGGTGGTAGCAACGCGTGTCCTGTTCATCTCTTCACCATCCTTGCTGTCATCCGTTGTCCGATTCTTTTACAGACCAGCCTCATGTAATTGCAGCTTCTGTGCCCGGATCAGCAGATGTGAAGAAACTAAAAACCGCATGTTAACTGACTGTATTACAATGGATTAGCGGTGCCACGCCATCGGAAACACCGTTTTGAGACGGAATTGGGAGGCCGAGCACGGCCTACACGCTCTAGTGACATTAGAATCAACAGGTTACGGTGCTGACCTGAGACGAGGATCAGGGGCAGGGTGGTAAGAAACCTTCCACCTCAATTCTGAGACTTCATGGCTCGGAGGAGCCGAACACCGACAAGATGGAAGGGACTGAAATGCCGGTTAGCCCTTTGCAATGAAGCTCTACAGAAGTTCGGGCGGGCAAGCCCGGCGTTGTGTGATGGGTGCTTCAGGGGGGTGTGGTCAATAAGTGATCGATCGGTCAGTTATTTGCCAGGTCGTAGACCTTGATCTTTTGCCGGAGCGTCTGCCTGGTTATGCCGAGCACACGCGCGGCCTTACTCTTATTGCCGTCGGCCCACTTGAGAGCCTCTTCGCTGGCTCTGCGTTCGGCTTCCTTCAAGCTGATCGGCAAGCCTCCTTCAGGACTTGAGCCCAAAGTTGAGATGCCTGCAGCACGGCCATTGAGGATCTCACGCGGGAGATGCTCAGGGAGGATGAGATCGGTGCTCTCCAGCAGGATCGCGCGCTCGATGATGTTGCGAAGTTCACGCACATTGCCGGGCCAGTCGTACTCCATCATGACGTTCCGGGATTCACGCGAGAGCCCAAGCACGGAACGGTTGAGTTCACCGTTGAAATAGTCAATGAAGTAGCTTGCCAGGATGGGAATGTCCCCCTTCCTCTCTCTTAAGGCGGGAACGTAGATCGGAATCACCATCAGCCTGAAGTAGAGATCATCACGGAACCTCCCTTCCTTCATCGCCCGACGGAGATCCCGGTTGGTCGCCGCGATTACTCTCGTGGATACTTCGATATCCTCCACACCGCCGATGCGGCGGAACCTCTTGGTCTCGATCAGGCGGAGGAGCTTGGTCTGGAGGCTCATGGGCATCTCGCCGATCTCGTCCAGGAAGAGGGAGCCCCCTTCCGCCAGTTCCACCAGCCCTGCCTTGCCCTTCTTGGCATCGGTGAAGGCGCCCTGCTCATATCCGAAGAGTTCGCTCTCCAGCAGGTTCTCAGGCAATGAGGAGCAGTTGATATCCATGAAGGGTTTCTTCTTGGCAGCACCGTGGAAGTCACCTTCATAGTGAATCGCCTTGGCAACGAGTTCCTTGCCGGTCCCGCTCTCACCTTGTATCAGCACGGTCGAAGCCTTGCTCGTGGCGACCTTCTCTATGACCTCGGCGATCTTCTGCATGACGTCGCTCTTGCCGACGACGAACCGGTCCGTCTCCCGGTAACCGACGATTATCTGCCTGACCGACCGCGCTTCCCTTTTCAGCCTCGCCCCGTCTAGAGCCCTGTCCACCACATCCATCATTCTCCCTGTCTCGACGGGTTTGGCCACACACTTATAAGCGCCGAGCCGCGCAGATTCGAACGCTGTCTCAACCTCGAATGAGGCTCCGATGAGGACGATGGCAGTGTCCTTGCTCACGCGCTTGGAGGATTTCAGCAGGTCGGTGTAATCCAGGCCGGATCCATCGATGTCGGCGATCAGGACATCATACTGGCCAAGTCCCAGCAGGTCGAGGGTCTCCTCAGGATTGAGGGTCTCGGACAACTCGTGACCAAGCCTCTTCAGCGACTGGGCCAGCTGGCCTCGCAGGGTGCCGTCCCGGCCCATCACCACAAGTCTGAATCCTGAAGAACGCTTCCCTACCATAAGAAAACCTCGTTCCTGATCTTGAGCATCCGACCGGGTCATACTATGCGGAATGGGGTAGGAAGTCAACCAGCAAGAAATGCGTCTGGTCCGGGGATGTACTTGGACAGCATGCGTGAGGCTATCGTATGGAGCACCTGCTCGGAATCATAGTATCCGCTGCAGATGCGAACTCGTGCGGTGAGGATCTTCTCATCCTTCGTCTCATCGCTCCCGGCCTTGAGATCATCGGCGACCATCTTACAATCAGCCAGGAGCGCGTCCGGCAGCGCACTCAGTTTCTTATCTCGCTGCTGCCTGGTCATTTCGGGTCTACCCTCCGTTGTCCTCCGAATGGTTGTGGGACTTCATCCGCTCGCTGCGAGGGGTCTTGGGCATCACGTGACCGTTCTCCTTGACGATAGCTTCATAGACCTCTCTGCGGTGAACCGGCACCTCCCTTGGAGCATTGATGCCGAGCTGGACCTGCTCCCCCCGGATGTCCACAATAACCACTTCGATGCTATCGCCTATCATTATTCTCTCATTTCGCTTCCGCGTTAGAATGAGCAATTCCGGCCCTCCTGGTCAGGTCGTTTGACTCAGAGCACAAGCCTCCAGTTCGTCAAGAGCTTCTTCAATCCCCTCATGAATCCGGAAATACCGTACAAGGTGTGTTATCTCAAGCGACTTCCTTAGCGTCTGACTGGTCCCGGCCAGGCTCATGGTCCCGCCGTGGAAGGAGAGCGTCTTGGCGTTTCCGACGAGCGTACCCAGGCCCGTGCTGTCAATCCTGGTGACACACGAGACATCGACTATGATGTCCTCGGCCCCGTCCGCCATCAGGGATTGAATCGCCTCACCAACAGCGCTGGCAGTGAACACATCGATTCTGCCTGAAATGCTGACGATGGCCGACCGGTCCCTGTGCGACGTAATGATCTTCACGTCTGATCACTCCTCATCCAGATCGAATAGACGGTTTCCTAACAGATTTATCGGCATTATCACATTCCTACTGAATCTGGTTTTTCACGCTCGAATACGGCGCGGCGGAGCAGTAGATGTCCTCATCGAGAACAGTACGCGTGACCCTCATCACCTCTTCGAGGCTCGTAGAGCCCGCCACCACCTTCTCCAGGCCGTCCTCGAACATGGTCCGGAATCCACCCTTCCTGGCCTCATCCACCAGGTCCTGCGCGGTCGCGTCCTTCACGATCATCCTGCGCAGTTCATCACTGACGACGATCATCTCGTAAAGGCCGACTCTCCCCTTGTAACCGGTACTGGAGCACTCGTCACAGCCCACAGCCCTGGGAGGCTTTTCGATCCTCTTGACCTCGCCGGTCCAGGGAACATGGAGTTCCACCGAGTCACCAGATGCCGCACAGGCCGGACAGACCCTCCTCACCAGCCTCTGAGCCACTATTGCGACCACCGATGATGCGACCAGGAATGGCTCAATGCCCATATCGACCAACCTGATGATGCTGGAGACCGCATCATTGGTATGCACGGTCGTGAAGACCAGGTGACCGGTCAGCGCCGCCTGAATGGCAATCTCCGCCGTCTCAATATCTCTGGTCTCGCCGACCATGACGATGTCAGGGTCCTGCCTCAAGATTGCTCTCAGCCCGCTGGCGAAGGTGAAACCCGCCACCGGATTGGTGTGCCCCTGGTTTATACCCTCGATCTGTGACTCGACAGGATCCTCCAGGGTAACGATGTTCTTCTCATTGTCGTTGATGTGGTTCAAGGCCGCGTAAAGTGTCGTTGTCTTGCCGCTTCCGGTCGGCCCTGTGACCAGCATGATGCCATGGCTCAGGCCGAGTGCCTGAGTGAACCTGTCCAGGACCGCCTCACTCATGCCGAGACTGTCGAGAGCAATCTTCATACCGGTTCGCTCCAGTATCCTCAGCACCACCTTCTCACCGTGGACCGTGGGGAACGTGGACACTCTCAGGTCAATCTTCCTGTCGTTCAGCAGAACAGTGAAGCGTCCGTCCTGCGGGACCCGCCTCTCGGCGATGTTTATCTTCGCGAGGATCTTCAACCGGGAGATCACCGCCGCTTTCATCATGCGGGGAATGACAATCTCCTC
>JAUXGG010000422.1 GCA_030622265.1 Candidatus Eiseniibacteriota bacterium | reverse complement strand
TCCCGCATCTTGTGCCCCGCAGGGACATGCGGGTCGGAGTAGCTGACGTCCGCTCCCAGGGCCTCGAGGCCCTTGATCAACGCGATGGCGGGCGATTCGCGCACGTCGTCGATGTCGGGCTTGTAAGCCAGCCCGAGGACCAGGATCTTCGCGCCCTTGATACTCTTTCGAGAATCGTTCAGGGCATCATTGACCTTGGTCACCACGTAGTCCGGCATGCTGGAGTTGATCTGCCCGGCCAGCTCGATGAACCTGGGTTCGAAGCCGGCCATCTTGGCTTTCCAGGAGAGGTAAAACGGGTCGATGGGTATACAATGTCCGCCCAGCCCGGGGCCGGGCAGGAACTTCAGGTACCCGAACGGCTTGCTGTCGGCGGCCTCTATGACCTCCCAGACGTCGATGTCCATCCGGTTACACATGAGGCACATCTCGTTCACCAGCCCGATGTTGACACTCCTGAAAGTGTTCTCGAGGAGCTTCACCATCTCGGCCACGGTAGGAGATGAAACCGGTACGACGCTCTCTATGCTGGCCCTGTATAAGTCGCAGGCCAGCCGGGTGCAATTCGCGGTCACCCCGCCGACGACCTTGGGGATGTTCTTGGTGGTGAACTTCTCGTTTCCGGGGTCTACCCTTTCAGGAGAGAAGCCCAGGAAGAGGTCTTTGCCCACCTTGAGCCCGGTGGACTCGAGCATCGGAAGCATGACCTCCACGGTGGTGCCCGGATAGGTGGTACTCTCCAGCATCACCAGCTGCCCCGGCTTGAGGTACCTGAGAATCTGCTCGAGGGCGTCTATAACGAAGGATATGTCGGGGTCTTTGGTTTTCCTCAGCGGTGTGGGAACGCAGATATCAATGGCGTCACACTTGCGCAGGATGCTGAAATCCGTGGTGGCGCTGAGCTTTCCCGACCGCACCACGGAACGCAGATTTTCACTGCTCACATCCTGGATATAGGACTTGCCCTTGTTGACCATGCTGACCTTCTTGGGGTTCACGTCGATCCCGTGGACGCGGAATCCGACCTTTGCCATCTCGACCGCGAGCGGCAACCCCACGTATCCCAGGCCTATTACCGATAGGACGGCATCACCATCCTTGATTCGCCGCTTCAAACGGGCGAAAAGGCTTTCCTTTTGCCGCTTAGCCATACCAAGTTCCTTCCTCGTCGCTTGGCCCTGTACAGAGCCTTGTCCGAATTCGCTATGAGTTCCTCCACCGTCTTCCCGTCTTCCGGGAATGCGGCTATTCCCATGCTTGCTGTTATATTCCCCGTGATCTTCTGTCCCACGAAGTCGTGCGCGTCAATGGCCTCACGGATCCTCTCCGCGGCATTCCCGGCCCCTTCCTTAGGGGTCCTGGGAAGTATGACCATGAATTCATCTCCGCCATACTTGCAGAGCATATCAATAGATCTTAACTTGTTGGACGCTATCTGCGCAACATTCCTTATCACTTCACTGCCCCGGAGATGCCCGTGGACATCGTTGTAGTCCTTGAGCCCGTCCACGTCCAGCATGATGATCGAGAACACATCATCGAACCTCGCGGACCGGTCTATCTCCTTGCGGAGGGCATCGATCAGGAAACGGTAGTTGTATGCGCCTGTTAGACCATCGGTTATCGAAAGAGTCTGGGTGCGCTCGAATTCCCGGGCATTCTTAAGGGCGATGCCCGCTTCGCGAACGAGAAGCTCAAAAAGGCCCATCTTGAGCTTGTCCGGCTCCTGTCCTTTCGGGGTAACTACTCCCAGCGTTCCGATTCTGCTTCTCTGGTATTGGAGTGAAGCCACTATGAGGGCCTGGGATGCTGCCGATCCATTGGTGCCCGCCAGCCGCTCCAGCTCCTTTGAAGTAACGGCTCCGGTGAGCCGTGTGGGCTTTCGCTTCTCGGAGAGCCGGTTGATCAGGGCGCTTCTCCTTATCCTGCCTTCCCTGACAAGGGGCCGCTGCTTTCCGGCCGGGCAGGTGTAGGAGATCCTCACCGGACCTTCCTTCTCTTCGAGGATGGCGAAGGCGGCCGAGCCCGACATGACCTCACAGACACAGGCCAGAATGGGCGCCATGATCCTGGACATGGATGCGCCCGTGGTGATCAAGCCGGACACCTCTATGAACGTGGAAAACACAAGATCGAGGCTACCTGGAAGAAGCTTCTGGCCTTTCTTGGACTTAGCCATGTGCAGAGGGGCCCTTTACTCAATCCGCCTGAGAGCTGTGATGATTGTCCTGATGCCTCTGTATGTTACCCAGCAAATTGCCGCTATAACAGCTATCGGGAAATAATAGACTTGCTTGACCGAAATACCTGCCTTGGGAAACACCTGGTAAAACTTCCAGAGCATCACTCCCAGCAGGACGGCTATCGCAAGAAGTACGCCACCTCGCACGATCTCTGAGATCTTCCTGGAATCCACTGTAGGCCCCTGTAAGGTGGTGCCCCCGGCAAGATTCGAACTTGCGGCACCCGGTTTAGGAAACCGGTGCTCTATCCTAACTGAGCTACGAGGGCCCCTCGACTATTCATATGTAATCAC
>JAUXGG010000361.1 GCA_030622265.1 Candidatus Eiseniibacteriota bacterium | reverse complement strand
GGTCATACAGTACGCCGATGTTGAGGCTGATGAATCCAAAGAGATATACAAAGTCGGGGACCATCTGGTCGTCAAGTGTAAGGCCTGGAAGAGGTAATAGGGGATTATGGGCGCAATTGAAGGTATTGGCTATCTGGCCGGTGGTTTTGTTGTAGCAGCTGTTGTCGGGATGTTCGCGCACTGGTTCGACCGTAAGATCACTGCGAGAGTGCAGTGGAGAGTCGGGCCCCCGCTGTTTCAGCCCGTATATGATTTCGTGAAGCTCCTGGCCAAGGAGGTTATCGTGCCGGAGGGGGCGTCCCGTTTCCTCTTTCTATCGGCGCCGCTCTTTGGCCTGGCCGCCACGACGGTGATTTCAGCGCTTTTCTTAAGAACGGTGATCTTCCCGGGGGAGACCTTCGTCGGAGACCTGATTGTTGTGATCTACCTTCTTACCATTCCCTCGCAAGCCATTATCCTGGGGTCGTTCGCATCCGCGAACCCGCTGGCCTCACTCGGTGGCTCGAGGGAAATGAAGCTCCTCATGTCGTATGAGCTGCCCTTCCTGCTTGTGGTGCTGGTGCCGGTCATAAAGACGGGCGGCACAATCAGGCTGGGTGAGATCATCCAGTACCAGGCTGCCCACGGTTCGGTGATTGCATCGATATCGGGCGTAATCGCTTTCGTTATTGCCCTCATATGCATGCAGGCCAAGCTCGCCAAGGTGCCTTTCGATGCGCCCGAGGCTGAAACCGAGATTATGGGAGGGGCCTATATCGAGTATTCCGGGGTGGCGCTCGGGCTGTTTAAGCTCACCCAGTGGATGATGATGTACGTGGTTCCCTTGTTCCTGATGATACTCTTCATCGGTGCGGTGAACTGGCGCCAGTCGTGGTTCAACCTGGTGTTTGCCGTACTGATCTACATAGGCATATTGCTTTTTATCACGCTGGTCCGGAATACGAACGCAAGGCTGAGAATCGACCAGATCATGAAGTTCTTCTGGGTGATGGTGACTCCCTTTGCGGTGCTGGCGGTAATTCTGGCATTCCTGGGTTTATGAGGGGGGAGGCATGAGTCTCAAGATCAAGGCGCTGACCAAGTCGATCTGGGTTTTCCACCTGGCGGCGAGTCCATGCAACAACTGTGATATAGAGATACTGGATCTCCTGACACCGCGGTGGGATATCGAGAGATTCGGCATTCAACTGGTCGGCAGCATCAGGCACGCTGATGCTATCCTGGTGACCGGATCCATGAACCGCAAGGCTCACGAGAGGTTGAAGAGGGTGATATCGCAGGCGCCCCAGCCCTGCTTCGTTATCGCGCTGGGCAACTGCGCCTGTTCGATGGAGATGTTCGGGAATTCCTATAACCAGATGCACTGCCTGGATGAGGTTACGAAAGTCCATGCCTATATCGCGGGATGTCCACCCAAACCTGAGGCCATGATTCAGGGGGTTATTGCCCTGATTCAGGCCCAGCTGGCCGCGCTTAAGAAGTAGGAGGAGAGGTAAGAGTATGGCGGATGAGGTCGTAGAAGGGCTGAAGGGCAAGTTTGGGGACGCCATCATTGACATTTACGAGAAGAGTCCTGACAAAACCTATGTCACGGTTGCTCCGCCCCGGCTTCCGGACGTGGCTGAGTATCTTTACAAGGATCTCGGGGCACGCTTCTCGATTGCTTCCGGCATGCACATGGCCCACGGGTTTGAGATACTCTATCATTTCGCACTTGATGCGAAGCATCGCTTCATCAATCTCAGGGTGATTCTGGACTCCGAGAAACCTTCGATCGATTCGTGTGCCAAGAGAGTTCCCGCTACCGAGTGGATTGAGCGAGAGATGTGGGAGCTCCTCGGCATCGAGTTCAGGGGTCATCCTGACATGAGACACCTGTTGTTGACGGATGATTGGCCTGAGGGCAATTATCCGCTCAGGCAAGACTGGAAGGACTGGAGAGAGGGTGGGGAAAATGGCAGCGAAAAATAAGACCACAGTCATTCCCATAGGACCATATCATCCTCTTCAGGAGGAGCCCGAGTTTTTCAAGCTCCACGTTGAGGGCGAGAAAGTGGTTAAGCTGGAAATCGAGATCGGCTATAACCACCGGGGGATCGAGAAGCTCGCCGAAGACCTGACCTACGATCAGATCCCGTTTCTTGTCGAGAGAATCTGTGGGATCTGTTCCACTTCGCACCCCTTCGCCGCGGTACGCGCTATCGAGGACGTCGGGGGTGTAGATATCCCGGAAAGAGCCAAGTACATAAGGACCTTCATCGGGGAGCTCGAGAGAATCCATTCGCACCTGCTGTGGCTGGGGCTCGCCGGCCACTTTCTCGGTTTTAACACGTTCTGGATGTGGGCGTGGAAGCACCGTGAGTCGGTGCTGGAGGTTTTCGAGCTCATAACGGGCAACCGGAACCATTATGCCATGTTCAAGCCGGGCGGGGTCCGGCGGGACATCATGGATGAGGATATCCCCACGGCCATGCGGCTCCTGGATGGGTTGGTGCAGCCTCTTAACATGTTCATCAAGGTGGCGCTTCAGGATCCGGTGCTCCAGGCGAGGACCAAGAATGTCGGGGTCCTCTCCTATGATGATTGTGTCGAGCTGGGAGCGCTTGGCCCGACATCCAGGGCTTCGGGTGTTCCCTGGGACGTTCGCTACGATTATCCATACGCGGCCTATGACAAGGTCGACTGGAACGTGATCACCACCGAGAACGGTGACGTGTTCGATAAGGTGGTAGTGAGGCTGCTGGAGATGCTCGAGTCCGTCAAGATAGGCAAGCAGTGTCTCGAGAAGCTCAGGGAGGTCAAAGACGGGATCGACGCCAATATAAAGGAGATCCCTCCGGGTGAAGGCCACGGCACTCACGAGGCCCCGAGGGGCGAGGTTTTTCATTACACGCGCTCCGATGGGACCAACCGGCCTGTGCGTTACAAGGTGAGGGCGCCCAGTTTCATGAACGTGCCCACCAACTACCGCGCG
>JAUXGG010000356.1 GCA_030622265.1 Candidatus Eiseniibacteriota bacterium | reverse complement strand
GCTCGGGACATCACGCTTGGTGCGATGGTGGGTCTCGACGATCTCGATGTCGGAGGTGTCCCCGATGGTCCCGGCCAGGACTTCGGAGATGGCGAACACTGCATTGACACCCACCGACATATTGGGGGCGCTTACAACCGGGACCTTGCCCGCGAGGCCGGCAAGTTTGGATTCTTTATCCTCTACCGCCGTCGTACCGCTCACCAGGGGTTTCCCAAGTTTTTCACAAACACGCACGACCTGATCGAATGCGGCAGCAAGGGAGAAGTCCACAACAATATCGGCCGGCCCAATCGCCTTTTCTCCTTCGGATGATACGGTGACCGGGTTTTTATTATAGCCCGAGGCGGCTGCATAGTCTCCGGTCTTCCCAAGCACATCGGCGATCACGTCCGCAGTTTCCCAGACGGATGTGATCTCAAGATCTTCTTCGGCGGCGACGGCCGCCGCGATCTCCTTCCCCATTCGTCCGAGTCCACCCACCAGGCATATTCTGATCATGGTCCTTACCTCACGATCCCGAGGTCCTTTAAGACCGCGTGCACCTTAGTCCTGCTGGCTTCGGATACCGGAACCAGGGGAAGCCTGAGCTCACCGGTCCCGAGACCGAGCATCTCAACCGCGGCCTTGACCGGCCCCGGGTTGCTCTCCACGAAAAGCACATGGAAAAGTGGCAGGAGCTCAAGATGCACTTTCCTGGCTTCATCGGGCTTTCCCTCGAGGAATGCCTTTACCATCCTTGAGAGCAAAGCGGGAGCAACATTACCGGCCACCGATACCACTCCCTTTGCGCCCACCGCCATCATGGGAAGCGTCAGCGAATCGTCACCCGAGAGCACGGTCAGATCGGTCGACCTTATGATCCGCGAGGCCTGATCGATCGAGCCGCTGGCTTCCTTGATCGCCACGATATTATCCACCCTGGCAAGCTCGGCCACCGTGTCGGGGAGCATGTTGACCCCTGTCCGGCCGGGAACATTATAAAGCACGAGCGGGATCTTGACCGAGGAGGCCACCTTCTCATAGTGCTTGATCAGACCGCCCTGGGTGGGCTTGTTGTAGTATGGGGTTATGAGCATCGCCGCGTCGGCGCCCATGTCGAGCGCCATCTGCGTGAGCTCCACGCTGGAAGCCGTGGCATTGGTGCCGGTCCCCGGGATCACGGTGATTCCGGCATTGTCCTTCTTTATCTCGAGCACCGCCTTTATCATCTCGGCACGTTCATCGACCGACATGGTGGCGGCCTCCCCGGTGCATCCGGCAGGCACCAGGCCATTGACGCCGCCATCGATGAGAGACTTCGCGAGCTTCTTAACGCCATCAATATTGAGCCTGCCATCCTTGAAATCGGTAACCATCGCAACATGAGTGCCTTCAAACATCCTTCTTCTCCTTGAGTTCTGCTTGTCCCTCATACACCACCCGCGCCGGGCCCACAAGATAAGCTATGTCCGACTCCCCCTCCGGGAGCTCGACGGTAAGTATATCTCCCGAGGCTACTCTTAAGTCGACCACGCTCGCTGCGCCGTGCTTGAGATTGAGCGCATGGGCCGCCGCGACACAGCCACTCCCGCAGGCCAGGGTCTCCCGCTCGACGCCCCGCTCATAGGTCCGTATCATGTAGCGCCCGTCGGCCACTTCAACGAAATCCACATTGGCGCCATGGGGAGCAAACTCATCGCGGTGGCGGATTGAGGCACCAATGCCTTCGACATCAATGTTCGCCAGGCCATCCGTCACGATCACGGCGTGCGGTACACCGGCCTCGATGAGGGTCACCTCGTAGATGCCATCTTCCTCCACCACGAGATCCTCAACGAACCGGGGGGCATCCATGCTCACTCTCACTCCCCGGCCGGTTACCTCTCCCGTGTGGGCGCCCGACCCTGAGCGGAACTCTATTGTTCCCGTCGCGATTCCCTTGACACTGCAGAAGAGCACGAGACAGCGGGCGCCGTTTCCGCAGAAGGAGGCTTCGCTCCCGTCACTATTGAAGTAGTGCATAACGATGTCATCGCCCGGGGTTTCAAGTAGAATGAGGCCGTCCGCGCCCACCGAGGTCCGCCGGGGACAGAGCATACGGGCAAGTTCGCCGGCCCTGTCCTTGAGCGAGGAATACCGGGGGCCCAGGAAAACAAAGTCGTTTCCGGCACCCGACATCTTTGTGAACTCGATCATCATGGCTTAAAGGTGATCTCCACTTCCCGGGGCTCCACGCATGACTCTACATGCAGGGTCTCTGGAATCTCAACGAAAAAGGTGTCTTCGGGATCCTTGGTCTGGTCCCTGTCAAAGTCAAAGAAGGCCTCGATGCCATAGGGCCCGGGAAGTACGCACCTGAACTCGAAGGCGCCGCCTTCATCAGGTGCCGCGCTGTAAGAATAAGTGGAATCGGATCTCGAGTGCAAGGACACGGAGACCGTTACGGTATCAGCTACCGAGGAGGTGTCGATCACGCCCACGACACTGCCACCCAGGGTCTTGCCGCAGATCATCACGTTCACGCCCTCCACCATTGTGGCCCCACCGAATCTCACGACGCCTCCATAACACCCCACCTGTTCCTCGGTATCGTACCTCGAGTCAAGGTCCTTATCAATGTAGGAGAAGACCTTATACGTCCTCCGGGTATCCACGAAGGGGACATCGAATACGCCCTTCGCTCCCGAGAGCGTCACATAGAGGGGTACGGCTTCGGTGAAGCCCCCCAGGGTGTCCACCGCCTCCGCATCATGGATCTCCACCACGGCGCCTTCGACATGCATTTTCTTCCAGGCCACGCTGCCTGATATCATACCGCTGTCCAGGCTATCGCCTGTCGAGAACCCGCTTACGAAGGTGGACTTTATTGAGACGCCGTGAGCATCCCTGGCCTTGTTGGAAACCGATACCAGGTAGGTGGTCTCCGGCTGCAGGCCTCCCTGGGGCACGAGGATAAAGGTGTCTTTCTTCCAGTGGCGCTTCTTCCAGCGGCAGCGCGGGCTCACCACCACGCCGGATTCCACGGTCCCTTTCTTCATGCTC
>JAUXGG010000092.1 GCA_030622265.1 Candidatus Eiseniibacteriota bacterium | reverse complement strand
GTGAATTCGGTGGCAAAAGGATGCGCCCAGGCGCCGTTGAAGTAAATCGCGTTCAGAAGGATGATCATTGTGAGCGGATCTATATGCTCAGGAACGATCTCTGTGATCTTGTTGTTGGTCTGATCAGCCACCCAGGCGTTCATGGTGTCCGACGCATCGGGGAGGCTGAAGTTGAGATTCCGAGCCTGGGCATCGAAATGGCCATAACAAGCATCGAGGAAAGGTTGCTTGAACGGGACTCCATCCCTGCACCACACCGAGTTGGCGATATCGAATTGCACATAGGGATCCAGATTCGTCAGGAAATCGATTTGGGCCTCGTAGCACTCATTGATGCCTTCGAGCGAATAGCCCGCCAGACCCAGCGTTGTCTGCATGTCCACAAACGTCTGGCCGGCTGCGCCGTTCACAGTCATCCCGAGCGCAATAGAGACGCTGAGTGAAGAAATGACTATGTTACTGTCGGGCTTTTCGCTTACGAGCCCTCTGAAGAGGCGGAAACCGAAATCATTGTCGGCTCTGACCACGTCAGCTCCGTTCGGCATTTCCCAGTAACGCAGCTCTTCGCTTTCATGACCGTTATCCTCGTCCCCGGCACTCAACCGATCGGCATTTCCACAGGGCGGGGTTGCACGGTCACTGCATCCTGAGAGGAACAGACAGAGTGATAGAACAAGCGGGAGTACTGAGCGAACTCGCATGACGCCACCTCCTGTTGGAACTCACGTCAATGTAGAATTCCAAGCGCTTGAGTCATTTCAAGTGTACCGCGGTTTGGCGCATATGTCAATCCTCGGGCCGATGCGCTGCGATGCCGCAACCGCGAAATTCACAAGTCGGTACCTGACCCCAGGATTGTGAATTTGGATTCGGTGGCGGTCCATTCATATGGCGCAGAGACAGACTCGATTCGGGCGGTGGTGAAGGAGCCGGGTGTGGTCTTACAATCGACCAGGCGGATGATGCGATCCACCTCGGCCATGTCATACTGTGACCTTCCCGAGCTCTCGCCGGTCTCCAGAGGATCTTCCACAAGCACCTCAAGTTCCCTCCCAACCAGCTTCTCCATCTTGAGCTGGGAGATCTCATCCTGGAGACTCACGATCTCCATGATGCGGTCCTGCACGATCTCCTCGGGCACCCTGTCCGGGAGACCGGCCGCCGGAGTCCCCGGCTGGGGCGAAAAGGCGAAGATCCCCACCATGTCGAACTCATTATCCCTCAGAAAGCCAACAAGCGCCTCCATGTCCTTCTCGGTCTCACCCGGGAAGCCGAGGATCAGGCTTGTTCTTAAGGCCACGTCGGGAACAGCCTGTCTCAGGGTGCGGATCTTATCCTCGAGCACCTCGGGACGGTCGCCCCTCCCCATGGCCTTCAGGATGCGGGATGATGCATGCTGAATCGGAAGGTCGATGTAGTTACAGATGTTCGCATGCTCCGCCATCACTCCGGCCACGTCATCATCGAGGTTGTCGGGATTAGAGTACGACAGCCTTGTCCAGACACCGGGATAGCGCCTGGCCACGCTTGAAAGCAAAACGGCAAGCTCTGACTTGCCCCGGTCCCTGCCGAAGGCTGCCGTGTCCTGTCCGGCCAGGACTATCTCTCTCGCTCCCTGCTCCACGAGAAGACCGATCTCCTCCAGGATACTCGCAATGGAACGGCTCCTCAGCCGACCCCTCATATGAGGGATCGAGCAGTAAGTGCAGGCATTGTCACAGCCGTCGCCGATAAGGACCGTGCGCGTCCAGGGTGCCGTCGCGGGCCGGGTCCTGTCCGGCCGCAGGTCAAGGAGATCGGAGCCGGCGTTTCGTAAGATCCTCCCGGGTGACTCACCGGAGCAGAGTCTCTTGATCAGGTCCGGAACCACTCCGAGACTGGAGTTTCCCACGAAGGCATCAACCTCGGGAAGCGATTCGGAGAGCTCCTCCCCATATTTCTCCGGCATGCAGCCGACCACGATCAGGTGCTCAGGCCGGCTGTCACCCAGCGCACCGAGGTTAAGGATATCATCTATCGTTTCGCGCTTGGCATCATCGGTGAAGGCGCATCCGAACACGATTCCCACATCAGCATCAGAGGGCAAGCCGACGATCTCAAAGCCGTCCATCTCGAGCAGCCACCCGAGCTTCTCGCGATCGACATTGGCCGTGGGACAGCCGACGGGGTTGAGATAGGCGGCGTACTTCTTATTCTTCTTCTTCATGCTCCCAAGCTAAAGCTTGCTTGAGAGGTTTTCAAGGTAGCTTTCGTCCACGAGCACCTGGCGCGCCTTGCTTCCCTCGAAAGGCCCCACGATTCCGGCCTCTTCAAGGAAGTCCACGAGCCGTGCGGCACGCGAGTAACCCACCTTGAGGCGCCGCTGGAGCAGCGACACCGATCCCTGCTGGTGAGTGATCACGATCCTCGCGGCATCTTCGAAGAGCTCGTCGCGCTTGGCGACCGGCACGAAATCATGGTGCTCGATCGCCTCGAGTGAGAACGCGGGAGTGGCAAGATGCGACTGGACCTTGAGGAACTCGACCATGCGCTGGGTCTCCTCCGTTGAGACAAAGGCCCCATGCACCCTCAGGGGTTCGGAGGTTCCCGGAGGCAGCAGCAGCATATCACCCTTGCCCAGCAGGCGTTCCGCCCCATTGGCATCGAGGATGGTCCGCGAGTCGGTCTTGGATGCGACCTTGAATGCCATTCGGCACGGGAAGTTGGCCTTGATCACCCCTGTGATCACATCCACCGAAGGCCTCTGGGTAGCCATCACCAGATGAATCCCGACGGCGCGGGCCATCTGCGCAAGCTTGGTGACGGCGGTTTCCAATTCCTGGGGAACCGTAAGCATAAGATCGGCCAGCTCGTCGATCACGACCACGATGTAGGGAAGGCCCTCTTCATATGACTGGATATTCCGGACACCGCGTTTCGCCAGGAGCTGGTACCTGAGGTCCATCTCCTCGATGACCCAGCTCAGGGCTTTGATAACCTTCTTGGCCTCGGTCACCACCTCACAGACCAGGTGAGGTATGCCCTCATACTGGTTCATCTCAAGCCGCTTGGGATCGATCAGGAGCAGCTGCAGGTCCTGGGGCGAATTCCTGTAGACCAGGCTGGTTATGATGCTGTTTATGCAGACGCTCTTGCCCGACCCGGTGGATCCGGCGATGAGGAGATGAGGCATCGTCTCAAGGTCGACGGTATAGGGATTGCCGGCGACGTCCTTGCCGAGCGCCATTTCGAGCTTCGACTTTGACGAAGTGAAGCGCTTGGATGCGAGGATCTCCTTGATTCCGACAACACTCGGGTGCTTGTTGGGAACCTCGATACCGATAGTGCCCTTGCCCGGAATCGGTGCAAGGATCCTTAAGCTCCGCGCCTTGAGGGCAAGCGCCAGGTCATCGGCGAGGTTCACGACCTGGTGGACCTTGGTGCAGCTCCCGGGTTCGATCTCGAACCTGGTGATCACCGGTCCTGGATGGATCTCCACTACGCGGGCACTGATGTCGAAGTTCGAGAGCTTCTCTTCCAGATAGGTGGCCAGCTCCTGAAGATCATCCTCGGAGACCGAGGTCTCTATCTTGCTGTCCTCGAAGAGCGTGATGGGCGGATGCTTATAGGCGGCCCCTCCTGCCGGAGCGGGAGCAGCTTTCAGGGTGGCGGAGTGCTGAGACGGCGCAAGGCCGAGGTCCTGCTGATTTCCAAACACCTTGGGCGGCGCCGGCTCAGGAGATGGTCCCTCCACGATAGGCCTGGGATTGTCTCTGGATTTCTCCGCCGGGGAGATCTCCGGTCTCCGCGCCACGGGAGGTTTCCTGGCCACGCGCGGCTTGGGCTTGCCTTCTGGAGCGGTGAAGGCCTCACGAACCCGGTCGAAGAGATATTCCACCCGCTCCTCGATCCAGGCCACGGCGCTGCGAAGACTGTAGCCGGTGGTAAGTATGAAGAAGATGCCCATGCCCGCAACAGCGACTATCATGCTGCCTATCGTCCCGAAGACGGCGGCAACCGCGCCCGCCAACCTCGACCCGAACACTCCCCCGACATTGGAGGAGCTCTCGGCGCCTTCAGCCATCAAGTGTTCAGCAAAGGTGGACGCCGTAACGAACAGCATGAAGACGAAAGCGGAGAACATGAGGGGCCTGAGATACGGGCCGCCGCGGATCACCTTCCATCCCCAGTAAATGCCCATGATCGGCACTATCCACTTAAGCACGCCCAGATAAAGGGGAAGAAAATCAATCACCCGATCACTCAGCTTGTTCATGCTCCCGGGCCCCAGCAGGAAGCCGAGGACCGCCAGGACGCCGAAGCAGATCAGGATGATACCGAGAATGGAAAGAGACTTCTCCCTGCGTGCGGTCTCCATTATAGAGTCACCTCTTCTTGACATTATCCACGACTGCTCTGAGCCGCGATGCACCCTCCTTCGGGTCGAGACACTTGCGCAGGGCAGATATGACTGCTATGCCATCGGCACCGTGCTCCAATGGCAGGGCCGCATTCTTCTCATCGATGCCACCGATGGCGACAATGGGCAACTTAACTTCATGCCTGATTTCTTGAAGTATGTCAAGTGAAATTGGCTCCTGCTCCGGCTTGATGGGTGTACGGAACACAGCTCCCACGCCCAGGTAGTCCGCTCCGGCCCGGGCTGCGGCCCGCGCGCCTGAGACATCCCGCACGCTCGCCCCGATGATCATCTCCGGCCCCACCAGGCTCCGGGCTGTCTCCACGGGCATGTCCTCTTCCCCGAGATGAACCCCCTGGGCGCCGGTGGCAAGCGCCACATCCACCCGGTCATTCACTATGACTGTTACACCGGTCCCGGCGCATACCTCAAGTACCCGCCGGGTGAAGTCCATGATGTTGCGCGTGGGTTCGGTCTTAAGCCTCACCTGGATGGAGGTGGCTCCACCGGATATGATGCGCTCGGTAAACTCCTCGAGGGGAAGGATGCTCTCCACTCCCCAGTCGAGAATGGCGCAGAGCGAAACATCAAGGCCTGGCACGTCTTCGCTCCAGATCTAAGAGGCAGGACTTCTCGAGATTGTAGACCCGGAACCTGGCCCGCTTGAAGAGGCGGCCGCTGGTGGGTCCCGAGAGTTTCGAGACCTCCTCCAGGACTCTCAAGCCCTCCTCGGCCCTCCGGAAGTTGCTCAGGAGAATCTCCTCGAGGCTCTTCCGCGTGGCCTCGGTCTTCGGCATGGAATCCCGGCCGGGGTCCCTGAAGGTGTCCCTGGCCTTCAATCCCCTGAAGTGTTTTCTAAGAAGTGTGTCACAATATCTTGATATTAAATGTCTTTCACGCTTAAGCTTCGATGCCAACCGGGCGTCTTCCCAGGAGAATCGCATCACGTCCTCCACGACACGGAGGGCCTCCCTTGTCCGGTTGGAGTTGGCGTCCAAGATCCTCAAGGATTGCTTATCGAGCATCATGGGGTTCCTGCCCCGGTCACTTCTTGCGCGGCTTCCTGGGCCTTCCGATCCGCCCCTGTTTGACCAGAGGCAGGATACTCAGGCTGTCCACCCTGCTGCATATCTCAAGATCTCTGGCGAATCCCAGGCCCTCCAGGTATCTGCCGTGCTCACATTCACGCAGAAGGGCGGTGATCGACTCCTCGTTCTGCTTATAAAGGCCCCGGGCGGCCTGGGCGCCATCATTCAATTCGGCTTCCTTATCCTTGCACAGCCTTTCTATGACCATGCCGGCGCAGACCGCATCCTCGAGGGCGAACCTGTTGTTCTTGCCGGCGCATACGATCGTAAGATCCTCATCCTCAAGCTTGGCCGCGTGGTCAACCACCGAGCCCATGTTGACAAAGGAGGTGATCACGATCTCCCTGGCCCCCTCACTCATGCTCACCGCCCTGGTGCCATTGGTGGTGGCCAAGACGAGGGTCTTGCGCTTCACGATCTCGGCCGTGTACTCGGCCGGTGAGTTGCCCAGATCAAACCCGTCGATCCGTTTGCCTTCCCTCTCCCCGCCGAGAAGCGTCACGTTCCTATCGAGTGAAGCCACGAGGCTGGTCGCCGCCTCAACGCTGGCGACGGGGACAATGCTGCTGCAACCGCGGGAAAGAGCAAAGGCTATGGTCGTGCATGCCCTCAGGACATCGATCACGGCCACGGTCTTGCCCTTGACCGCCGCCTCGGTTATCTCAGCAGGTGTGAAGAGGACTTCGATTCTCATCAGCTCTTACCCTCCACCGACTCATCCCCTTCCGCAAGATCCTCCCCCTTCGCAAGCTCCTCGACGAAGTGGGTATCGAAATCGCCGGACCTGAACAGATTGCTCCGGACAGCCTTCTGGTGAAATGGAATCGTGGTCTTGACTCCCTCAATGATAAACTCGTCAAGAGCCCCGCCCACCCTGGCGATCGCCTGGTCCCTGTCGGGGGCATGCGCCACCAGC
The DNA here is from genome assembly GCA_030622265.1 of Candidatus Eiseniibacteriota bacterium. Lineage (GTDB taxonomy): Bacteria > Arandabacterota > Arandabacteria > Arandabacterales > Arandabacteraceae > JAUVJV01. Next base: position 255 of record JAUXGG010000092.1, on the reverse strand, counting down.
TTCGCTATGAGCGAATCATAGTATGGCGGAATAATGTACTGGGCATATGCGTGGGTATCGACCCGGATACCGGTCCCTCCCGGCATGTGGAAAACCTCTATCCTGCCGGGTGATGGCGCGAAGTTCCTCGCGGGGTCCTCGGCATTGATCCTGCACTCTATGGCGTGTCCCCGGATCACCACCTCATCCTGCTTGATTCTCATGGGCTCGCCGGCCGCGATCCGGATCTGCTCCTGGACGATATCTGTCCCGGTC
>JAUXGG010000346.1 GCA_030622265.1 Candidatus Eiseniibacteriota bacterium | reverse complement strand
GGCATACCGTCAGCTGGCGCTCAAGTACCATCCCGACAAGAACCCGGACGATGAAACGGCCGAGGTCAAGTTCAAGGAAGCGACCGAGGCTTATGAAGTTCTGAGGGACCCGGCTGCCAGGCAGCGCTATGACCAGTTCGGCCACAGCGGTATCGGGAGCTCCGGCTTCGGGTTCGACTTCTCTTCCTTTGACCTGGGCGATGCTCTCAGAGCCTTCATGCGCGATTTCGGAGGACCCTTCGATGAGATCTTCGGGGACGGCGGCCGCCGAGGAAGACCAGGTCCCCGGAAGGGGAACGATCTTCGGGTAAGCGTCGCGCTCTCGCTAGAAGAGGTCGTGGCCGAGTCCGAGAAACGGATCAAGTTCAAGCGGCAGGTCTCCTGCGATGCCTGCCGCGGAACCGGAGCCAGGGATGGAACCGCGCTTGAGACTTGCTCGGCCTGCGGAGGCAAGGGCGAGATCCGCAGGGTTCAGCGAACCATCCTGGGCCAGATGGTCAATGTCTCGACCTGTAACAACTGCCGCGGCGAAGGGCGCGTGATATCCGAACCATGCGAGCAGTGCAAGGGAAGGGCAAGGGTACAGAAAGAGGAGACGATCAAGGTCAAGATCCCCGCCGGCGTATCTTCCGATAACTATATTCCCATAGAGGGTAAAGGGGATGACGGCCTGAGGGGTGGGCCTCCGGGGGCGCTCCTGGTCTATATTGAGGTCAAACAGCATGCCATCTTTGAGCGCGGGGGTGCCGACATTTTCTGTGATGTTCCCATAAGCTACCCGCTTGCCGTGCTCGGCGGTAAGTTGAAGGTGCCGACCCTTGACGGTTCCTATGAACTCAAGATACCATCGGGCACTCAATCCCAGAAGGTCTTCACTCTGAAGGGAAAAGGCCTGTCTCGCCTGCGGGGTAGGGGATATGGGAATCAGCTGGTTCGCGTCATAGTCTGGGTGCCTACGAGGACGTCTAATGAAGAGAAGGAGCTCCTCACGCGGCTATCCGAGTTCCGGGACAGGGAGAAGATGGAACCGGGCAGGAGCTTCCTGCGGAAATTGAGAAAGCTCCTGGGGGATTAAAGTGGAAAACAAGACACAGGTACACTATAGATTCTATCTTCGCTCCGGCTCGACCGGGAGAGGTGATGCGGTGAGGTTCTCCGAGGATGAGAGCAAGCACATGGTCTCCAGCCTGCGGATGGGAAAGGGCGACCTGGTTGGGGCCACCGATGGCAAAGGCTCTGTCTTCAAGGTGGAAATCTGTGACGTGAGCGGTAAACGGGCGACCGGCAGGATCCTGGAAATAAAGGAAGAGCGCCGCCCCCAGCCTGAGATTCACCTATTTCCAGGGATGATCAAGGGTTCCCATATGGACCTGGTGGTTGAGAAATGCGCGGAGCTGGGCGTGGCCGGCATCTGGCCGGTTTACACCGAGCGGGTGGTGGGCCGGCTGAGTCCTTCCAGGCTTGAGCGTCTGCGCCGCATTGCCGTGGAGACCATGAAGCAGTCGCTGGGCTCCTATCTGCCGGGGATTTCAGCGCCGTTTTCCTTTGAAGACGCGCTTGGCAAACTCCGCGGTTTTGACGTGACCCTCGCCGCATGGGTGGACGAACCCGGCCGGACGCTCGGGAAAATAGAGCTCCGCCCTGGCCCCATGAAGATCGGTCTCTGGATAGGACCTGAGGGGGGGTTCACGGACCGGGAGATATCAGCACTCGTCGATCACGGCGCCCTGACTTTTTCTCTCGGCGACCAGAGACTCAAGGCCGAGACAGCCGCCCTGGCTTCAGTCGCCATTCTCCGTCAATTCGACTGAGGCCTGGACAGCGCCCCCCACAGCATCAGCAGCCCGAGCAGGGAGAAGCCGGCGGCTCGAATGACATTGCCCGTCGTGGTTCCCTCGATCCGCATCATGCCCAGGTAGATTCCGCAGGCCAGAAACGCCCCCACCGTGATAATGGAGAAAACCCACCTCGGCGGGCCGCCTTTTCGCATAAAGCTCATGATAGATCTCGACCTCCTATTTGAATATGCTCTTTACTTAACCTGCCGGGCATCCGTGATCACGTGCTGAATAAGGACCTTGGGTGCCGGTGAGATCTCGACGGTCGCGATATTGTGCGCTGGAATAAGTGTGAGCTTATCCCCGAACTCCACGCCGAAGAAATTGGCCTTCGTCGGCTTCTCTATGTTGCTTCCGGTGTTGCGCAGCTCCTGCTCACTGCGTTCAATCGTGAATTCGAGCTGTTCGCCATGAACGAGATTGACCTTGATGGTCGCTTCACGAATTTCACTCATTGCCATGCCTCCTCTGTCACAGTCTTTCTTCCATACTTGTAGCATACATTATCCGCCGAGTCCACAGACCCCTTATAAAGGAAGGGTTGTGGGGGTGGGGGACCTCCTGTAGCGCTTGAACCCCCGGCCCTTCACCTGTACAGTTTTTCGAGAGGGCTAACGATGAACCGGAGCCGGGAAGACAGAGTGGCCATCAGGACCGCCGACGAGACCATGCTCAGGGAGGGTTCCCGTATCTTCGTGCTTGCCCTGGGGCGTGACGATCCGGCAGCGGAGGATCACCTCTTCGCAATGTCAAAGCTCCTCGCCGATGGAGGATGCGGCCACTTCATCGGGGCCTCTCTCGGCGGCCGAATGGTGGGTTACGGCGCACTGGTGACCTATGAGCATCTTGGCTGGATCGCATTCATGGGAACAGAACCCGGAATGCAGGGGCGAGGCATAGGATCTGCGATGCTCGCCAGGCTGATGGACGAAGCCCGCGGCCGGGGCATCAGCTCGCTCAAGCTCGATGCGACAAATGCCGGAATCAAGCTCTACGCGAAGCACGGATTCACCGAGGAGTATCCCGGAAGGAGGCTGGAGATCCCCGCCAGGTGCCCACTGCCCGGCCAGCCGGCCCCGAAAGTCACCCTGGCCGCGGATCTACCGGATTGGTGTCTTGCGATGGACAGGCGAGCCTTCGGGGAAGACCGGAGCAAGCTTTTGAATCTCATACTAAGGGATGGTGGGAAACTGCTCCTTGCAGGAGAAGACGGGTTCGGGGTCCTGCACGGAAGAAAGCTCGGCCCCCTGGTGGCGAACGGGATCGAACCGGCCCTCCGGATACTGTGGCGGGCCGGAGACCTG
>JAUXGG010000196.1 GCA_030622265.1 Candidatus Eiseniibacteriota bacterium | reverse complement strand
GCCTTGATTGGGGAGCTCCATCGGAGCGGCTTGCTTTATATCCAGGACATAGTCCCCAATCATCTTGCCTATGACAGTGACAACTGGATGTTGATGGATCTTCTGGAGGCCGAGACCACACCCATATTCCATAGCTTCTTCGATATTCAATGGACCGGCGAAGAGGGCCGGGGCATGGGGCGCGTTCTGGCACCTTTCCTCGCGCGGCCTTACCACGAGTGCCTTGCGGATGGCGAGATCCGCCTCACTCTCGATGAGGCCGGACTGGGGGTTACTTACTCAGTCACCAGACTGCCGCTCAGGATCGGTTCCTACCCTCACGTCCTGGGACACGGACTCGCGCTCTCATCACCCGATGACCCCGGAGGGGGTGCTCTCCAGCCGCTGGTCGAGATCATCAGGACGCTTGAGATACTGCTTACAAGCACCGGCGTCAGCGACCACTATGAGGCTATCCCGAGGGTCAAGCAGCAGCTCTGGAAGCTCTACCAGACATCCGACGAGGTCAGAGATCACATCGATGAGACTCTTGACACCTTCAACAGGAGCGGGGTCCTTCCCGGCCGCAACCTGCTGGATGACCTCCTATCCGGGCAGCGATATAGGCTCGCGTTCAGGTACGATACTTCCGACGAAATCAACTACCGGCGCTTCTTCACCCTGAACACGCTGATCTCGGTCAATATGCAGTATGCCCAGGTCTTCGAGTACCTCCACAGGCTGACCCTGGAACTTGTGGATGCCGGCAAGATCTCGGGACTCCGGATCGATCACATCGACGGCCTCCACGACCCTGCCGCATACCTCGAGGCTCTCAGGGCCAGAGCCCGGGACGCCTACATCCTTGTAGAGAAAATCCTCTCCCCCGGCGAGGACCTGCCCGCCGGCTGGCAGGCGCAGGGAACCACCGGCTATGACTTCCTCAATCGATTGAACGGCCTGTTCTGTGATTCGACCGGGGCAGCCGAGTTCAGCAAGCTCTTCAGGAACTTCACGGCAGTGACAGACTCCTGTGAGGACATTGTCTATGAAAGCAAGCGGCTGATACTCGAGCGTTACATGAGTTCGGAAGTTCGCCAGCTGGCCCGCCTCGCCTGCGAGGCGTCGAAGTCACTGGAGGGTCGCTGTGAGCATTCAGAGGTAAGGCTGCGGGAGACACTGGTAGAGATCATTGCCTATTTCCCGGTCTACAGGACTTATGGCGATCTCAATGGATTATCGGAAGGGGACGCGGAAGTGTGGCGAATGGCGCTTAGAAGAGCCCGCGAAAGACAAGGCGATCTCGCCACAGAGATCGAGGCTTTTGAGAAGATAGTCACGGCCTGCGGCCGGGCCGAGGCGAAGCGAACGGCAAACCCAGTCGCTCAGGCCTTCATCATGAGACTTCAGCAATTCACAGGACCGGTTATGGCCAAGGGCTTCGAGGATACATCTTTCTATCGGTACAACCGCCTGATCTCTCTTAACGAAGTGGGTGGAGACCCGCGGCAGTTCGGTGTCAGCGTTGAGGAGTTCCACGAATTCAATCAGAAGCGCCGGGCGTCCTGGCCCTCCTCGATGAGCACCACGTCCACTCACGATACGAAGCGCGGCGAAGACGCAAGGGCGCGCATCAACGTGCTGTCCGAGATGCCCGCCGAATGGGAAGCCAGAGTGAACGCCTGGCGAGCCATGAACCGGCAGCACACGGTCACTTGTGGAGGTGGGACTACTCCCGATGCCAATCTGGAGTACCTGCTCTATCAGTCGCTGGTTGGAGCGTGGCCGTTTGACTCTTCCGATTTCGAGGGCTTTGTAAGTCGCATGAAGACCTTCGCCGTGAAGGCCGCCCGGGAGGCCAAGACCCGCACTTCCTGGGATCACCCCGACGCCTGCTCTGAAGAGGCTGTCGGGTGTTTCGTTGAGAGGATTCTCAATAAGTCTGAAACCAATGCCTTCCTTCGTGACTTCGAGGAGTTCGAGAAAAAGATCTCACACTACGGAATCTTAAACTCGCTCTCCCAGACCCTGCTCAAGATAGCGGCGCCGGGCGTGCCTGACATCTACCAGGGTAGCGAGCTCTGGGACTTGAATTTGGTCGACCCCGACAACCGCCGTCCTGTCGACTTCCGCACGCGTGCGGCACACCTGGGCAGCATCACCGAGGCTCACCGGGAAGACCCGCTTCGAACCATTGAGGATCTCCTCTCCTGCCCGGAGGACGGGCGCGTGAAACTCTTCCTCACCCACCGGGGTCTCCTTGCGCGAAAAGAAAACATTGCTATTTTCTCAAGGGGCTCATATATACCCATTGAATCAAGTGGTGAACTGACCCCGCATGTGGTAGCTTTTGCCAGAAGCCATGACACCGGGACGGCTCTTGCTGTCGCGCCGCGCTTCCTGACGCGCGTGGTTGAACCGGGTAAGATGCCGCTTGGTGATAAAGCCTGGGGAGACACGGAGATCCTGCTTCCCGGGACTGCCGCCTCCGGGCCGGCAGCCTCAAGATGGCAGGACGCCATCACAGGCCAGGTACTCGCTACGGAAGGAACCCTGCGGCTCGGCGAAGTGCTTAAGCACTTCCCGGTCGCGCTGCTCTTGAGTAAGGAAGGGAATCGATGAAAAGAGGTAGCGGAATCCTGATGCACATAACCTCCCTCTCCTCGCCTTATGGCATCGGGGACCTGGGGCCCGGCGCGTTTGAGTTTGCTGACTTCCTGACGGAGTCCGAACAGACCTTCTGGCAGGTCCTTCCGCTTACGCCCACCGATCCCGTGGGAGGAAACTCTCCGTACAGCAGCGCATCGGCGTTCGCGTTCAGCCCGCTTCTAATAAGCCCCGACTTCCTGGTGCGGGACGGATTCCTCACGGATGAGGATCTCCATCCCCTCCCCTACGGCAAACCCGAGCGCGTGGATTATCCGGCCGTGGTCGCCTACAAGAACAGGATCCTCTACGCGGCCTATGAGCGCTTCAGGGAATTCCAGGACAAGCACGAGTTCGAGGGCTTCCGTGCCGCAAACGACCACTGGCTTGACAACTTCGCGCTCTTCTCCGCGATCAAGGAGCGGGACTCAGAGCACGTCTGGAGCGACTGGCCCGAGGACTTGCGCGACCGCAAGCCGGAAGCAATGGAGGCCATCAGGGCCGAACTCGGAGACGCTATCGAGAGGATCGAATTCATCCAGTTTCTCGCCTTCAGGCAGTGGCATGCCTTGAAATCATACTGCAAGGAGCGGAACATCAGCCTTGTGGGTGACATCCCCATCTACGTGAGTTATGACGGCGCCGACGCCTGGGCAAATTCCAGGATCTTCAAACTGGATGACAATAAGAAACCCACCCACGTATCCGGTGTGCCGCCCGACTACTTCAGCGCGACCGGGCAGCTCTGGGGAAACCCCGTGTATGACTGGGAAGTCTGCAGGGAGACCGGTTATCACTGGTGGCACCGGAGAATGGGACATCTCCTCAGCCTCTTTGACATCGTCCGGATCGATCACCTCCGGGGCCTCGTGGCCTACTGGGAGGTCCCCGCCGGAGCCAAGACAGCGGAGAATGGCTGCTGGATGAAGGTTCCCAGCCGGGAATTCTTTGACTCCATGATCAGGGAATTCCCCGAGTTTCCAATCATAGCCGAGGACCTCGGAGTGATAACACCCGAGGTTAAGGAGATCATGGAGCGCTTTCGATTTCCGGGAATGAAGGTCCTGCTTTTTGCATTCGGTGACGATGATCCCAACCAGCCCTACCTCCCACACAACTACAAGCGCAACTCCGTTGTCTATACCGGCACCCATGATAATGACACGGCCCGGGGATGGTTCGAGCATATCGCCTCCCCCGAGGACCGGGCCAGAGTGAGCAGGTACATCGGCAGGGAGATAAACGCGGACAATGTGAGCTGGGAGCTCATCCAGCTGGCAATGCAATCCATCGCCGACTTGGCCATCTTCCCCATGCAGGACATCCTGGGCCTGGGCCAGGAAGCGCGCATGAACCTGCCGGGAAGCCAGGACGGCAACTGGCAGTGGCGCATCCATCCCGACCAGCTCCACCCTGACCTTGTCGCTTCGCTTGCCACGATCACCCGCACGTACTCGAGAATCTAGGCAAATTCACAACCCTGGGGTCAGGTACCGATTCGTGAATTCACAACCCGCGACCCGACCCCAGTTGTTCCTTCACATGCCTCGCCAACTCCTATAGCATTGTGGTGACTCGATAAGAGCCCTTGATGGAAGCGCGTTGGCCTAACACGCGAGGTTGATCGAGACTATGCGAGTATCCTCTGGCATTCTAACAGCAGTTACAGTCGTGGCATTGACGGCTTGCTTCTCCTACGGTGGAGAGCCAAACGTCTGCTTCTGCCGCGAAGAAGTCTCAATAACGCTTGCCGCCGATGCGATTGTCTTTGAGTCCCTCTACTGCTTCGAGAACAGAGGCTCAGAGCCCTGCGAGCAGAAGATGCACTACGAATTCCCCCTGGACTCGATGCACCTCTATCCCGACACCATATCAGTCGCTTACGGCTTCATGGACCTCGAGTACGAGACCACCGAGAAGGGCATCACTTTCACGGTCAGTATGCCGAGAGCGTCCTGCGCCT
>JAUXGG010000381.1 GCA_030622265.1 Candidatus Eiseniibacteriota bacterium | reverse complement strand
CGGTGTAACCCGCAAGGTCCAGCTGAACGGTACAGTTCCACATATTGCCATAGCCGGGGTACTTACCCGGAGCCCAGATACCGCACTCAACAGGCTCCCCGTCAATCCAGAGGGAATCCGAACCGCACCACAGCGCGTAGCTGCCGGTGTAGGCCGGTCCCGGACGACTTGCATCAGCACTGGTTCTCACGCCGTCCAGGTGCCAGAAGTTCACGCCTGTCTGGGACGGAAAAGTCCTGACATCGACATGGGTGAAGCAACGCGTATCCCACGGCGACAGGGTCCCGCAGCTATCGCTGACGGTGACGTTCTCACCATTGACGGTCGGATCGAAATCCTCCGGCCACTGCGCGTCTTCGAAACACCATGTCTCAGAGCCATCCGGGCCGCCGGTAGCTTCACCACCATGGCCCGAGAACGGATCGCCCGGGCAATGGGTGGTGTCCGGGTGAACCTTGACCCATGTCGTGTCACCCTGCTGGAGAATCACGAATGGTCCGGACACCGCTAGTCTACCGACCGCATAGTCGGGCGGCTCCATAGGTCGTGGCTGCTCTTTCATACCAAGAGCTACGGAGGCCAGTCCGAGGACCAGCACCCCGATTGCCACGAGTGATACTGCTCTAAATCTGTTCATGGTCTAAACCCTCCGATGCGAAAACTCATCTTCCCCGGTCATACGACCGGCGATAATACCTTAGGGAAATCACGCGTTGTCGGACAGGTCATTCCCCCATGCGGCAAACGGAAAATCGGAGGTATTACGGAATTTCTACGTGATTCACCCCCTTCCGCGATTGGATTTGAAGACATACTAATTGCCTGTGACCTCCAGAATTATACCAAAAGATATACCAAAGTGTCAAGACGCAATTGTGCCTTAATAGAGCGTGCCTAGCAAGAATCGTGCCCGGAGAGCCTTGATCTTAGAGGCTTGGCTCAGGGAAGGTGATCTTCGAGGTCGGCTATATAGATGGAGTAGTCGGCCGGTTCCCCACCCCGGCAGGGAGAGAGAGAGGCCACGATCTTCCTGCCGGCCTCCAGAGGGAGCCAGGAAAGCTTCTCAGGCTTACGCCAGCACTCGATATCCTCGGTGGAACCGGGGAGTCCCACACGAGCAAGCTCGGCATCGCCGGTGCCGTCAACGAGCATCGAGACATCCGCCACTACGATCTCCCAGGAGGTGTAGTTCCCCCTGAAGTAGGCGATGTACTTGCTATCGGGACTCAAGACAGGCGAGTTGGATCCTGTATTGAAAGACTCAACGCCAAACAGCCGGTCATCCTCGGTGGAAATATCATCGCCGAGGTCTATAAGCCAGATGCTTCGCTCGTCTTCCCCCTGCGCGAGCATCTCAACAGGAAATGCCCGGGGTGTGAGGGCGGCGGCGCCGTGCATCCCGGACTTTGGCCCCGAGACCACCTGTCCCGGACCGGCGGACTCCTCGCAACTGAAGGTCACGAAGGTGGTATCACCTGCCGTGACCAGAGTATCCACAGGATCGCCGCAGGGGGTGCCAAAGACGTTCTTAACAGACACCGTGAAGGTCTCACCGGGCACAACACACTTAACATATGCGTACCCCTGGCCCATCACAGGTGTGCGGATCGGGACTCCCCCCTCGCCGACCATTCGCTCGTCATTGATGTATACATCCATGCCGCCGGGCAAGCTTCCCACCCCCAGGGTCCCGCGCATATGCACGAAATCCAGCACAGCCGTCGTGACCGTGTCGGCTTCCGCTGTGAAATTCTCGATCACGGCCGGCACGCAATAATCCAGCAACTCGCCGGAGAGAGTGACGACAATGCCCGCAGGCCTGTATCTGAAGGTATAAGGCGTCTGCTGATTGGAGTCCTTGCCATTTATGAATATCGCACAGGCAACGGATGAATCCGACTGTTCCTCGGTGGTGGCAAGCACTTCGAAATCCCCCACAGGCAGCCTGTTGGGCGATGCGAAGACGATGTATCTCGTGCCATTGGCCGCCGGCTTCTGATCGTCGAACACATAAGACATGACACCGTTCTCGTCCCTGGCAAAGTCGGCCGGATCCAGCGAGACGATGGTGAGGCTGTCAAGGCCGGGATACCGGATCATGGCGATATCGGCGTCACCTCCGCCCTTCGGGCCGGTGGCGAATGAGATCCAGGTCTCAGTCCCGAGAACGACCCACGAAGGATTCATGCTGTTGAACATGTCGGCAGTTCTCTCCGTGACCTGCAGCGGAGTCCCAGGATTCTCAAAGTCCAGGACGTCGACGATGAATACCTGCCGCTTGTCCTGGTTGCCTATGTTCCTCTCAAACGCGATGGTCTCGCCGTCCGGTGACCAGGAGGGAGAGAAGTCATGATCGCCCCCGGAGGTTACCCGGTAATACCAGACCGTGTCGCTTGCCGCGCCCGCCTCTCTACGGGCTATCCAGATATTATAGGAATTACTCAGCCCGAGGCTGTCGCGATCCACCGGGCTCTTGAGCTGGGCTGGAAATACATAGGTCGACGAAAAGGCGATCACCAGAGGATCACCTGATGCAGCGGGGTATCGTCCAACTCCGCCAAAGGCCAGGTCCCAATAGCTGCAGTTGGTGCAAGGCGGGGATCCCCCGCCACTATCGCTGGAGCCACTATCGCTGGAGCATGAAGCGAAAACCATAACAAGAAGTCCGGCGATCACGATGCCGACAATCGATCTGGAATCTCTCATCAAAACCTGAACCTCCGGCATGTAAATGGACGCAGGAAGCATAATCGCCCGTAAATCAGGCGACTAAGTCGCTTCACTATAAGAAGGCGAAATCACGG
>JAUXGG010000003.1 GCA_030622265.1 Candidatus Eiseniibacteriota bacterium | reverse complement strand
TCCGGCGGCATCCACGGTGAGGACGATCCCCGGCTCAAGACTCTCGAAGTAGCTGTCGAGCCGGATGGAAGGATACGCGTTATCACCGGCGGCTGCGATAGTCTTGCGGAAACCCCGCCTGGAGATCTCCAGAGGTTTCTCCCCGGAAGAGGTCTCAACAACAAAGAAGCCGAGTGCATCGGTTACTGCAGAGATGCCTGCCCCGCCAGGGAGGCCTTCCCCGCCCGTGGTCACTGCCGCGCCAGCCACACCTGTCCCGCCCGTGGTCACTGTCGCGCCCTCAAGCGGAAGCCCGCCTGCATCCAGGACGAAACCCGAAACATACGCGGCCGTCGCGGAGTGTTCCAGGTTCATGGTCTTCTCGAGGCCGCCACACCTTCCCGTCACTCGACCGGTCCCGAAAGGAAGGTCCTCGCCGACGAACACCGAGGCTCTTCCGTCGAGTGTTCCCTCGTGCTTGCTGCCGCCGGTCCACGAGAAACTCACCGATGTCGAATCGGCAACCGGGTTTCCGTACGCGTCCAGAACCAGGGCCGTTATCTTCTGCGGATACGGCTTGCCGCCGACTTCCGGCGTTGCGGCCAGCGTGAGTATTTCAGGCTCCAGGTCGACTAGGAAACTTGAGGCTGCCAGAGGAGATGAATTGCCGCCCGTCGACCTGGCGCTCGCCCGCAGCGTATGCGTCCCGCTCTGAAGCGGTGCGGAGGGGAATGCGGAGAAGAGGTTGGGGCCGATCTTGGAAAGCTCCAGGACCTCGTCATCAAGGAGAACACTTACCGATGCCAGGTCTATTGTGGAGGTCTTGCTGAAAGCGACGCGGATCTCCGGCCGGGCCTTGGTGAGGGTCCCGGCCGGTTTCAGATCGACAACTTCCGGGGTACCGCGCGAGAAGTAGTCCACAAGCGAAATGAAATAGACTTCGGCCTCCAGCCGCTGCTTGTCGGCGAGCTTGAGCTTTGACTCGATCGCCGGGTTGGAAATGAACGACGGTTCACAGAGGATCGATGGGACCGGAGAATTCCTGAGGACATAGTAGTTGCCGCCCAGCACCCGGGTATTGGTCTCTCCCAGGTTTCCGCGTACGTGCCTTGCCACTATGCGGGCAAGGTCGAGCGACGGGCCGGTGTCGCGCAGCTTATGATAGATCTGGATTTCATTGAATGACCGGTCACCCGCGAAGTGGGCGTTATGATGAAGCGACACGAAGACATCGGGCATCACCGTAAGCACGGTGTCGACCCTGACCTGCAGGTCGTCGCGGAGACGTCCGGCGTCACCGTCGACAAAGTCCCTGTCGGTTTTTCTTGTGAGGATCACGCGGGCTCCGGCTTCCTCGAGCAGGCCCCACAGATAAAGGGCCACTCCCAGGTTGACATCCGCCTCATCCAGTCCTCCGAGACCGCGGGCTCCCCTGAACACGCCGCCGTGGCCGGGATCGATTACGATTATCTTTCCCTTGACGGAGTCAAGATCCATGCGGTCAAGCGGCTCCTTCAATCGCTGGTAGAAGTCTTCGATCGGAGGCTCGGGCGGTTCAGGCCTTGGCCTGGGGCCGCACGCGAACAATGTAAGCAAGAGGAAATACGGTATGGGCGTCTTCATAAGTGCGAGCATCGCATCCATCTCCTTTTGGGAGCAAAGGGTTACAATCTTATTATCAGAACCGTGGGTACGAATTCAACACAATTTATTGAGATATATTGACTTGACGAATTTGCCGTATTTTGCTATTTTGGCATGAAACTGGAGGGATTTGTGGTAGAAAAACAGGAACTCCTGCGCAGGATCCCATCGGTGGAAAAAGTGCTGGAAGTGCGTGAAATGGTGGATCTTGGCCGGGAACTGCCACGCTGGACCATCGCGGAATCCGTAAGGGAAGTGCTGGCGGCTTTGCGCGGATCTATTTCAAGCGGCGGGCGGACCAGGGAACCTGAGATGGATGAGATCGTTTCCGGCGTTCGCGCCGGGGCGCGGCGTCTGGCCAGGCGCGGAATAAGAAAGGTCATTAACGCGACGGGTGTTATCATACACACCAACCTGGGACGCTCGTGTCTTTCGGAGCAAGCCATGGATGCGGTTCGCGAGGTAGCAAGTTCGTACTCCACTCTGGAGTTCGACCTCGACAAGGGCAAGCGTACCTCGCGCACGGCCCACGTGGAGAAGCTGCTATGCAGAATCGTGGGATGCGACGACGCGTTCGCGGTCAACAATAATGCGGGCGCAGTCCTGCTTGCCCTCAATGCCCTGGCAGAGGGAAAGGAAGTCATCGTCTCCCGGGGTGAGCTGGTAGAGATCGGCGGTTCCTTCAGGCTTCCTGATGTAATGGAGAAGAGCGGTGCGCGCATGGTCGACATAGGCACCACCAACCGGACGCGGATCGAGGACTACGAGAAGGCGATCACCGAGTCAACCGCGATCCTCTTGAAGGTACATCGCTCGAATTTCATGATGACGGGCTATGTCGAATCGGTCTCCTCGGCGGCGCTCTCCGAGCTCGCGCACCGCAGAGGACTGCTGATGATGGAAGACCTGGGAAGCGGCGCCCTGGTGGATCTCTCAAGCCTGGGTACCACCCGGGAGCCCCTGCCGCAGGAGTTCTTGAGGGACGGGGCCGACATGGTTACCTTCAGCGGGGATAAGCTCTTAGGCGGGCCGCAGGCAGGAGTTATCGTCGGCCGCGGCGACCTCGTAGGGAAGATGAAAAAGAACCCCCTCGCGAGGGCATTGAGGATGGACAAGATGTCGCTTGCGGCGCTGGAGGAAACGCTCAGACAATACCTGGAGCCGGACACGGTCGCGGAGAGGGTGCCGGCGCTTAAGGCCATATCAACACCTCCGGCGGAGATTAAGAAACGGGTCGATGCGTTTTGTACTATGCTATCGAAAGGACTAGGTGGTGCGGTTGAGGTGACCGCCTCGGAGGGAGAGTCCCAGATCGGAGGCGGTTCGCTTCCCGGGACCGGGCTCAAGACCTTCCTGGTCGGCATCTCACGTCCCGGACTTTCCGCTAACGAAGCCATGGTGCGATTAAGGCAATGTGCGATCCCGGTTATTGCCAGGATCGTTGAGGATAAAGTGATTCTTGATCTAAGAACCGTCCAGCCCGGTGAGGACGAGATACTTGCCCGCCAGGTCATTGAAGCGCTTGCAGCCGGTGGCGAGCAAGTAGAGAGGAGCTGATCCAAGTGTATGTTAGCAGGATCGAGATGACGGGGTTCAAATCATTCGCGGACAGGACCATCGTCCAGTTGGAACCCGGAGTTTCAGCCGTCGTGGGTCCCAACGGCTGCGGCAAGACCAACATATGTGATGCGTTCCGCTGGGTCCTCGGTGAGGAGAACGTGAGGCTCCTGAGAGGCGCGCGGATAGAGGACATCATTTTCGCGGGAACCGAACTGCGCAAACCGACCGGCATGGCCGAAGTGGCGCTTACCGTTTCCGATGTCCAGGATGTGCTGCCGGTGGAGCACGCCGAAGTCACGGTGACCAGGAGGGTCTTCCGTTCCGGGGAGAGCCAGTTTTTCATCAACAAAGTTCCATGCAGGCTGAAGGATATCGTGGATCTGTTCCTGGGGACAGGTATGGGCAGGCGCGCCTACTCCATCATGGAGCGGGAGATGGTCGACTTGATTCTCGACGACAACTCGGGACAGCGGAGGAAAATCATCGAAGAAGCCGCGGGCATAAGCAAGTACAAGGCCCGCCGGAAAGAGAGCATCAACAAGATGGAGCTCACCCAGAGAGATCTCGAGAGAGTCGAAGACTTGATCAGCGAGGTCGAGCGAAGGGTGAATCAGCTCTCCAGACAGGCCGCAAAGGCGAGACGGTACGAGCGGCTGACCAACCGTATCAAGGAAGTCGAAACATATTCCTCGGTAAAGGATTTCCATTCGATGAAGGTCCGGCGTGATGAGGTGGACCGGCAGCTGGACCAGGTGGAGACCGAACTCACGCGGCTGGCCAAGGAAACGGCGATTGCCGAGGCCGATATCGAGAATATGAAGTTAGAGATCATCGAAGTGGACAAGGAGATCAACATCCACGGCCAGCGGGTCGCCGATACCACCGATAAGGTACAGGAAGCCGAGAGCCGGAAGATCGTGATCCAGGAGCGCAGGCGCGCGATAGACGAGAAAATCGTGGAGATCACGGCGCTCAAAGAGCAAAAGACCAGGCTGATCTCAGAGAGAAAGACCCTGCTGGAGGCGAAGCGCAAGGAGATCGAGGAGAACTCGGAGAAACTCGAGGCGCTGCGCTCAGGAAGGGTGGAGGCCGAGAAGGAGTATCAGCGCGCGGACTCTGACTTGAGATCCAGGCGCGCAGAGTCGGTCGAGTCGGCCAGGCAGCAGATGGCGAACATGAAGCGGACCATCGACGCGGCCTCCGCGGTGTCGGAGATGAGATCAAGGAAGACGCACCTGAGCGAGATCCTGGAGAAGTCGGACGGCCGGTATCGCGGCCTGTCGAAACGGATCGATGAGGCGCAGCAGGAGATCGACCTGGTCCGGGCGGAGGCCGAGAAGCTTAAGGCCACGGACTCATCCCTGGCGGAAAAGGCCGGGGAGCTCTCGCGTGTAATCTCCGAACTCACTGAGAAGATGGACAGCATCCGCGAGGAGCGTGCGAGACTGGGTGAGGAAGCCGCTCGTGCGTCATCCCGGCATGAGATGTTGCGGGAGCTGGTTGAGCGCTATGAAGGCTATGAAAGCGGAGTCAAGGCCCTGATGAAGTCGGGTACCGTCGAGCAGGGAGTGCACGGCGTCGTGGGCGATATCGTGAAGTGCACCGACAGCCGCTATGAGCCGGCGGTCGTGGCCGCGCTCTCCGACGCGATCCAGTATGTGGTCGTCGATGGAAGAGAACATGCAGCCGGATCGATTCAGAAGCTCAAGGAAGACAATAAGGGTCCGGCGACCCTGGTGATGCTCGACAGCATTCCGATGCGCATGGAGCCGGATGAGGGCGTCAGGCAGCCCGATGGCGTGATAGGAAGGGTAATGGACTTCGTCGAGTGCAAGCCCCGGTACCGCGAGCTCTTCGACTACCTGCTTCACGATGTCTATGTTGTCGAGAATCTTGAGGATGCCTTCGAGCTCTCCCGGCCTTCGAGCAATGGCCATTGCAGTTATGTCACTCCCGACGGGGACGCGGTGTTCCGGGGGAGCATCGTACGCTCGGGAAGCAAAGGCCCGGAATCCGGCGTCTACATCGGCCGGAGGGACAAGGTCGAGGACCTGGCCGGGGAGGCCGCGGCGCTTGAGGAGCTCGCGGAGGAACAGGAGAAGGCCTTCCAGGAGATTAAGGCCGGTCTCGATGAGCTGCACCGGCAGAAGGAATCGAATGATAATGACCTGGGTCATACAAGAGCCGCCCTTAACGAGCGGGAGAAGATCCTCGAGAGCAGGACGGCGGAGCGGGATTCCCTCCAGTCGTCGATGGCCGATATCGGGAAGGACATGGAAGGCTTCAGAAACGCACTCGATGCCATCGAGAAGCAGCTGGGCGACGCGAGCAGCGAGAGCCATCTGCTTGATGTATCGCAGCGCGAGATCTTTGAGGACACCGAAGACGGCTCAAGCCTCGAGAAGCGTGTCGAAGCTCTTCAGAAGCAGCTTGAACACGCGAATCACGAGATCCTGAGGATCGAGTCTAATGGCGGTTTCCTTGATACGACGGTCGAGCGTGTCTCGAAGGAGATCGAAGATCTAGAGTCCGAACTCAAGGGCTCCGATGATGGAGTCGGCGATCTTACGGCGAAGCGGGTGACGCTCACCAGGGATGAAGAAGAGCTGATGGGCGAGGTCAAGGAGCTCCTCACCGTTCTCGGGGGTTTCGAGGATGAGCGGAAGAAGACCCTGGATAAGAAGCACGGGATCGAGGCCGAAATCGAGGAGAGGCGCGAGCGAATCAAGACCGCTGCCGCCGGGAGGGAGCAGGCGCTCGCAGGGAAGCAGGAGCTGACCTCCGAAGTGGAGATCCTGGGTGTGAAGAGCGATAGTCTGCGCGAGAGGATGCTCGAGGAATACGAAGTGGACATAGCCGAGGTCGATCCCGAAGGCCTTCAGCCGAGCGAGAACTGCGAGGAGGAACTCTCCACCTTGAAGGGGCACCTCCGGACCCTGGGCCCCGTCAACCTCGTCGCGCTGGATGAATATGATGTTGAGAAAGAGCGATATGAATTCCTTAAAGCTCAGCGTGATGATCTCTTAAAGGCGAGAACCAGCCTGGACGAGGCCATCCTCCAGATCAACAAGCGGGCCAGGGCCGAGTTCATGGAGACCTTCACCCAGGTTCAGAAGGATTTTCGGAGAAATTTCGAGATCCTGTTCCAGGGAGGCGCCTCGGACCTGAGGCTGAGGTATGAGCATGATCCCCTCGAGTCGCCGATCGATATCCTGGCCCAGCCGACGGGCAAGAAGCTCGAGCACATCTCGCTCTTATCAGGCGGGGAGAGGGCCTTGACGGCGATCGCGTTTCTCTTCGGGGTCTATTACACCAAGCCGAGTCCCTTCTGCCTGCTGGACGAGGTGGACGCGCCCCTCGATGATGCCAATGTCCTGAGGTTCGTGAACCTCATCAAGGATCTCTCGGACCAGACCCAGTTTCTCATGGTGACCCACAATAAGAAGACCATGGAGGCCGCCACCTGTCTCTACGGCGTGACCATGGAGGACCCGGGGGTGTCACGGATGGTTTCCGTCAGGATGAAAGGGGCCCCTGAGGAGGAGCTTGAGCCCTCCGCGGCGGGATGATACTGAGCAAGTGAAGAAAAACTTCGTTTCCAGGATAAAGAATCTTAAGACCCGCCTCAGGAAAAGCAGGAACCTGCTGAGCGACGGGCTGACCCGCATCATGCGCGGCGGAGGGGACAAGGCCCGCATCCTGGAGGAGATCGACGAGCTCCTGGTCGGCGCCGACATCGGGGTGAGGACCTCCGCACACATAGTCGAGCAGGTCTCCTCATCCGGCATTTCCTTAAACGAACAGACCGTGCGGGAGGCGATCCGGGAAGAGATTGTCGGGATTCTCTCCCTGGAGAACATCCCGGAAGTTGATACCACGACCCGGCCGCACATTGTGATGGTGGTGGGTGTCAATGGTACGGGGAAGACCACCACCATAGCCAAGCTCGCCCGGCGCCTGACTGGCGAGGGGAAGAAAGTGCTGCTTGCCGCCTCGGACACCTTCCGGGCGGCAGCGATCGAGCAACTGGAGATCTGGGCCGGGAGGGTGGGAGCGGATATCGTTAAACACAAATTGGGGGCCGACGCGGCTTCCGTAGCTTATGATGCGGTGTCCGCGGCCATTGCCCGGGATGTGGACACGGTCATAATAGACACCGCAGGCAGGCTTCAGACCAAGAAGAACCTGATGGACGAGGTCGCCAAGATCGGGCGGGTCACGTCCAAGCTGGTCGAGGGTTCACCCCATGAGGTGTTGCTGGTCCTGGATGCGACCACCGGCCAGAACGCCATTTCCCAGGCGAGGGCCTTCTCGGAAACTTGCGGGGTGACCGGTCTTGTTGTGGCCAAGCTGGACGGCACCGCCAAGGGCGGCATCGTGGTCGCGATCGCAAGGGAATTCGGCATCCCGATCCTCTACATAGGCACCGGCGAGACCGCCGAGGATCTGGAACCTTTCGACCCGGAAGTCTTCGCCGACGCCCTGCTGACTTAGAGAGGGGACAGCGCCCTTGTAATGGGGACAGACACCTATTTCCGTTTACTGGAAATAGGTGTCTGTCCCCATTTTCTCGTCCCCATTTCCCCCTTTTTTTCTTGCGGCTTGACAGAGATATGCAGGCTGTGCTAAATTGCAAATGACAGTATGGCCTTCGGGGCGGGGTGAGATTCCCCACCGGCGGTGAAAGTCCGCGAGCGGCTGAGAAGCTGCAGATCCGGTGGAATTCCGGAGCCGACGGTAGAGTCCGGATGAGAGAAGGTAGATCAAGCATGTTTGCGAGCCCCGAGGGTTGGACCTCGGGTTTTTTGTTTTTGGTTTTGCTTCTTGCAGGGAGCCGGTTATGCCTGTCTGGAAAGAATGGCAGCGGGACCTGATGAAAGTGGCGCTTTCGGAAGCGGCAATGGGCAAAGGACGAACTCATCCGAATCCGGCCGTCGGCGCGGTGATAGCAAGAGATAAGCGCATCATCGGGAAAGGCCATCATCGCCGGCCGGGGCTTGCTCACGCTGAGGTCGAGGCATTGGGAGACGCGGCCTATAGGGTGAGGGGTGCAGATCTCTATGCGACCCTCGAACCGTGCTGCCACTGGGGCAAGACAGCGCCTTGCACCGAAGCCATAATAAAGAGCGGAATCCGGAGAGTCTTCGTGGCCATCCGGGATCCCAATCCCATAGTGCGGGGTAGGGGGATAAGAGAACTCAGGCAGGCGGGTCTCGAGGTGATGGTGGGTCTTGAGGCGGATGCGGCCGGGAAGATCAACGAATCCTATGTCAAGTTCATGAGTCAGGGAGTCCCGTTCGTAACACTCAAGCTGGCCCAGACGCTTGACGGGAAGATCGCGACCAGGAAAGGGGAGTCCAGGTGGATAACCGGAGCGGCTTCCCGCCGGAGCGCGAGGCGCCTGAGGGCCGAGGCCCAGGCGATTCTGGTCGGGGCGAGCACGGTGGTAAAGGATAACCCCGGACTGCTGCCCAGCCCGAGACGAAAGGAATATCTCAGATGCGTCCTCGACAGCGGCTTGAGAATACCGGCGGGCTCGGATATTGTCCGCACCGCGGACAGGTATCCGACGCTTGTCTACCATTGCCGTGGGAGCGAGAAACGCGTCGCCAGGCTCGAGGCGCGGGGAGTCACGGTTGTCAGGGTGCGCGCAGGCCGACACGGCCGCACTGGTGGAGGGGGGCGTGTTGGCGGAGGGGGGAGTGCCGGCGGAGAGGGGCGTGCCGGCGGACGCGGGCGCGTTGATATCCGCGGTGTGCTTGACGACCTGGCATCGAGGGGCGTGATGCACCTGTTCGTGGAGGGTGGAGGTGTCGTAGCTTCTTCTTTCCTCGAGCGGGGCCTGGTGGACAAGCTGGTGCTTTTCGTGGCACCGCGTGTCATCGGAGACCCTAACGGGCTGGGAGCTTTCTCGGAAGTCGACGTAAGTGCCATAAGGAAGAGTCATGGTTTCAAGATCGATGAAATAGAGCGGGTCGATCCCGATCTGATGATGACGCTCTATCCGGAGGGGTAAGGAACTTGTTCAGCGGAATAGTCACAGAGATCGGCGTGGTGGAGTCGCTGGCCAATAAAGGGGGCGCTACCACGTTCAAGATCCGGGCGGGCAAAACGGCAGGTGATCTTGCCGTGGGGGAGAGCGTCGCCGTCAATGGCGCCTGCCAGACAGCTACCGCCGTCGGCGAAGGTTCCTTCTCATTCGACTCAGTGGCCGAGACGCTCAAGGTAACCAATCTCTCGGATCTCGGCCAGGGTTCGCCGGTGAACCTGGAGCCCGCGCTCCGGCTCGGGGACAGGATCTCGGGCCACCTGGTCTCGGGCCATGTGGACTCTACGGGCATCATCCGCTTAAGGCGAAGTGCAGGGCGCGGGAACCTGGACTACTCGATACAGGTCCCCGATCGTCTCCGGCCTTTCATACATGAGAAGGGCTCGATCTGCCTGGATGGAGTGAGCCTGACCGTGAAGGCCTTGAGCGGCCCCCTGGTAGAGGTGGCCCTGATACCTCACACACTTGAGAACACAATCATAGGGAACTGGCGCGTGGGATGCTCGGTCAATGTCGAGGTCGACATGATCGCCAGGTACGTTGCACTCGCTGTTCTTGGAAAGGGAGGTGGACCGGAGTGAAAGGGTTTGACTCGGTAGAAGACGCAATCAAGGACATCAAAGACGGCAAGATGGTTATCGTCGTGGATGATGAGGACCGCGAAAACGAGGGCGACTTTGTCTGCGCGGCGGATAAGGTAACGCCCGATGTGATCAACTTCATGGCCAGGTACGGCAGGGGCCTCATCTGTGTTCCGATGACCATTGAAAGGCTGAACGAGCTTGGCTTGAGCCCCATGGTCGCGGATAACACGGCGCGGATGGGAACCCCGTTCACCGTCTCCGTTGACGCCAAGGAGGGTACAACCACGGGGACCTCGGCCCATGACCGGGCGGCGACGATCAAGACCCTGATAGATCCCGAGGCCAAGCCGTGGGATCTTGCCAGGCCGGGTCACATCTTCCCTTTGAGGGCGATTGAAGGGGGAGTTCTCAGGCGGGCCGGCCATACCGAAGCTGTCGTTGATCTCGCCAGGCTCGCCGGGCTTTATCCCGCAGGCGTGCTGTGCGAGATCATGGCTGAGGATGGCTCCATGGCGAGAGTGCCACGGCTTTTTGAGATGGCCGAGGAACACGGGCTCAAGTTCATCACGATCGCCGACCTCATCGAGTACAGAAGGGTCAGGGAAGTGCTGGTCAAAGGGCTGGTTACGACCCGGCTTCCGAGCAAGTACGGTGATTTCGAGCTCCATCTCTACGAGGCCGTGATTTCCGGCGATCATCACATCGCCCTGGTGAAGGGAGATCCCAAAAGTGCCGAAGAGCCGCCTCTTGTAAGGGTGCATTCACAGTGCCTGACCGGGGACCTCTTAGGATCGCTCCGCTGCGACTGCGGCGAGCAGCTGGTGAAGGCGCTCGCCGTGATCGGGGAATCGGATACGGGGGTCTTTCTTTATATGAGGCAGGAAGGCCGGGGCATCGGGCTCGCCAACAAGATCAAGGCCTATGCCCTTCAGGATGGCGGTCTGGACACGGTCGAGGCCAATGAGGAACTGGGATTTCCTGCCGATCCGAGGGATTACGGGATAGGCGCGCAGATCCTGGCCGACCTGGGCTTGAGCAAGATCAGGTTACTCACCAACAACCCGCGCAAGATAGTGGGCCTTGAGGCTTACGGTCTCGAGGTGGTAGAGCGGATCCCGATCGAGGTGAGTCCCAATCCCGACAATGTAAAATACCTGCGGGCCAAGCGGATCAAGCTCGGACACTTTCTGGATAGCGTCGGAGATAATTGAATAGTGTCAGATCTAAGCGGTAGCTCAGTCTGATGGATCAGAATGATAGCTTAGTCCGATAGAGAGAGGAGGCAAGAGAATGCACAAGGTGTTCGAGGGAATGCTGGATGGGAGGAAGCGGAGCTTCGGCATCGTGGTCGGCCGCTTCAATGAGGCCATTTCGAACCGCCTGCTGGATGGAGCCCTGGACTGTCTCCGGAGACACAATACGGATGAGGGGAAGATCGATGTGGTGTGGGTTCCCGGGTCCTTCGAGGTGCCTTCGGCCGCCAGGCGCCTTGCCGGCACCGGCCGCCATGACGCCATCATCTGTCTTGGGGCGCTGATCAGGGGCGCGACTCCACATTTCGATTACATCGCCTCTGAGGTCGCAAAAGGCGTGGCGCGGATCGGAGAAGACAGCGGGATTCCCGCCATCTTCGGCGTCATCACTGCTGACTCGTTGGAGCAGGCCATAGAGAGGTCCGGCGGAAAGGCCGGCAACAAGGGATGGGACGCCGCCCTTTCGGCTCTTGAGATGGCCGACCTGTTTGATAAGCTCGGCCGGAAGATGGGAAAGTGAAACAGCGGGAATCGATATCTGCTCAAAAGCGGCAGGCCCGGGAGCACATAATCAAGGTTCTCTATGAGATGGAGATTGGGGGCCTGGAGGCAGAGGCTGCCCGGAAGCGCGTGATCAGCCATTGTAAGGATCCCGACATCAGGCGCTTCGCCGGTGTCCTTCTGGACGAGACCCTGAATCATATGGCGGACTTGGACCGGATCATCCTCAGCGTGGCCGAGAACTGGCACCCGTCGAGGATGGCGGCGATCGATAGGAACGTGATCAGGCTGGGTGCTGCGGAGATACTGTATGTGGATGAGGTTCCCGTGAAGGTAGCCATCAACGAGGCCATCGAGATAGCGAAAATGTACTCTACTGAGAACTCTGGTGGATTTGTGAACGGGATTCTTGATAAAGTAGCAAGGATGAAAAGTGAAATACGCGATAATCTCTGACATACACGCCAACCTGGAAGCTCTCGAAGCTGTCAGGCAGGAGATCGACAGGATCTCACCGGATGCAGTACTATGTCTGGGTGACCTTATCGGCTATGGCGGTGCTCCGAACGAGTGTGTCCGGCTCACACGGGATATTGCCAGTCTTGTCATTGCCGGGAACCATGATTTCGGTGTGGTCGGGCTGACGGACATCTCCTACTTCAACCGTTATGCCAGAGAAGCCATCTCCTGGACAGCTGAGAACCTTGCCGAGGATGAGGCCGCCTACATCAAGGCCCTGCCGCTTACCCATGCCGAGGGAGACGATTTCCGTATCGTGCATGCCACCCCGCGGAATCCTGCCAGGTGGAATTACATCTTCACCCACGAGCAGGCGCTCGAGGAATTCACGGCCTTCACGGAAAGAGCGTGCTTCATCGGCCATTCCCACCAGCCCAGGATCTTCGAGCTGATGGATGCAGAGACCATCATCGTCAACTCCGACCGGGCCACCCTGCGCGACGGCCGGCGCTATCTGATCAATGTGGGGAGCGTGGGACAGCCGAGAGACGGTGATCCGAGGGCCTCGATGTGCGTCTACGATCAGGAGCACTGCGAGGTATCGATAAGGAGAATCGAATACGACATCGAGGGCGCCAAGAAGCGGATCATCGATGCCGGGCTGCCCCAGGTTCTTGCTGACCGGCTCTCCTGGGGCGAATAGACGATGTACAAGATTCTCTTCATCAACTGGAGGGACATCAGGAACCCCGAGGCCGGCGGGGCCGAGGTTCACCTGCATGAGATCTCCCGCCGCATAGCCGCGCTCGGCCACAGCGTTACCTTGCTGGCCTCGCGTTTCACTGGCGCCGCGGACGAGGAAGTGATCGACAGGGTCAGGGTGGTGCGGTGTGGCGGCAAGTTCACCTTCAACTTCCATGTGCCCCGTGCCTTGAGGAAACTTGCGAGCGAGCAGCCCTTCGACGTCGTGGTGGACGACATAAACAAGATTCCTTTCTACACGCCGCTCTATGTGAAGACGCCGATCCTCGCGCTTGCCCATCACCTCTTCGGCCGGACCATTTTTCTCGAGGCGAGCCCGCCGGTCGCGCTCTATGTTTTCCTGAGCGAGTTCCTGATTCCACTAGTATACCGGAACACGAAGTTCGTCGTTGTCTCCAACAGCACCAGGGACGATATGGTCAAAAGGGGGCTGCGGCCCGGGAACATCTCGATCGTCTATAATGCCGTCGATCATTCCAAGTACAAGCCGTCCGGCCAAGCCAGGTCGCCGGAACCCCTGATAGGCTATGTCGGCAGGATAAAGCGCTACAAGCGTGTCGATATTCTCCTTAAGGCCATGAAGATCGTCAAGGAGAGCGTGCCCGGGGTCCGGCTAAGGGTCGCCGGATCCGGTGATCATCTTGATGCGCTTAAAGATCTGGCCGGCCGCCTGGGCCTTGCCGACCGGGTTGATTTCATGGGATTCGTCACAGAGCAGCAGAAGATAGACATGCTGAGGCAGGTTCACGTGGTCGCCAACCCTTCGAGCAAGGAAGGCTGGGGGGTTACGGTGATCGAGGCCAATGCCTGCGGGACACCGGTAGTCGCAAGCAATGTGCCCGGCCTGCGGGATGCGATCTTAGACGGTGAGACCGGCCTCCTGGTGCCTTATGGTGACGTGGAGGCGCTTGGGCGCAAGCTCGTCGAGGTGCTCGAAAACGACGCCTTGCGTGAGAGCCTCAGGGAAAACGCCCTGGAGTGGGCCGGCAGTTTCAGCTGGGAAAGGGCGGCCGAGGGCATACTCGATGAGATAGGCAAGGTCACCGGCGGGACCGGCTGACCCCGGGTATGAGGCCAGTGCCGGTGCCGCCGCGTTCGGGCGCGACCTCGTGCTGTCTGTCTTGTTCTTTGAAACCCGATGGCGGCGCGGGTGTTTATACAACTGACGAGCCTGGGGTGACCAGCCCCGAATGAGGAACCCCGGATGAGGAGCCCCGGATGACGGGCTTTGAGAACGACGGGTTTAGCTGGAGGGTACTGACTCTGAGCGCAAGAAGCTTCTTCGGCCGGTTGGCCGGATTGATACAGACGCGGAACGGGCGCATCGCCATCAGCGCCGGCCTGATCGCGCTTATCCTGATCAAACTGGATATATCCGAAACCCTGGATGCGCTTCTGTCTGCACGCTGGGACTACCTGGCCGCCGCGCTGGCGACATTCGCCGCATCCCTGGTGCTCGGCAATGTCCAGTGGGTAAAACTGCTTAAGCTTCAAGGCATCGTATTGCCCTTCAGGCGAACACTTTCATTTTACTTCGTCGGCGCCTTCTTCAACAACATCATGCCCGCCAACATAGGCGGGGACGTTGTGCGCGTCCACGACGTCTACAGGGAATCCCGGATGCCCCACCAGGCCATAGCCGCTACCGTCACAGACCGATTCTTCGGCATGGTAGCCCTGGGCCTGCTGGCCATGCCCGCGGGGCTTTATGTAGCCTTAAGGTACGAAGCGCTGGGGCTGGAGAGGGGCTTCGGCCTGTGGAGCCTGGCCATAGTGGTGGGCTTCATGATAATACTTGCCTTGAGCTGCCTGTTGATCTTCAGCCGGCGCCTCGCCCGGGTGGTGGAGAGGGTGGTGCGCCCCCTGCTGATTCGCGGGACCCGTGACCGCTTCAAGCGCGTCTACGAGTCTTTCTATTCCTATCGCGCCAATATGCCGAGCCTTCCCGTGGTGCTCGCCGTTGCAATCGTTGTGCAGGCCCTGCGGGTCCTGGTGCACTTCGAGGTATCGGAAGCCATGGGACTGAATATCCCACTCATCTATTTCTTCCTTTTCGTTCCCGTTATTGCTATCTTCATAGCATTGCCGATATCGATTGGCGGCCTTGGGATGAGGGAATGGTTGATGATCGCCTTTTTCTGCAGGGCGGTGCCAGGGTTGACCGACGAGCAGGCCGTCGCCGTGGGGCTTCTCGCATACGTGGTGGGAGTTGTTGTAAGCCTTGCAGGGGGTGTGATATATCTGGGCCGCGGCCTTACACCGGGCCAGATTGAGAAGGAGTTTTCGGACGGGAGGCTATCTGATGCCGGTTGAGGACAGGCACACCAAGTGGAACCGAATCGCGGGTGCCCTGGTTTTCGTTGGAATCCTGGCGGGTTACCTGATCACAATATCTCCCACGGTATCGTTCTGGGATGCCGGGGAATTCATTGCCACATCGTACATCATGGGGGTTCCCCACCCTCCAGGAACGCCGTTCTACGTGATTGCGGGCCGGGTCTTCTCGATGCTCCCCTTCGGGGAAAGCGCGCTGGGCGTCAATTTCATGTCCGCGCTCTCAGGAGCTCTTGCCTGTCTGTTTCTCTACCTGATTACCGTCAAGGTGCTCGTGAGGTGGAGAGGGGTGCCACAGACCCTTAATGACATGTTTACCGTTTACCTGGCGGCCGCGAGCGCTGCTGTCGCCGGGGGTTTTGCAGGGAGCTTCTGGGTCAACTCGATCGAGGCGGAAGTCTATTCCCCGAGCGCCTTCATCATGGCCTTTACCGTGTGGCTGATGATCAGGTGGTCGGAGCGCCACAGGGAGCCGGGCAGCCGCAACAGCCTGGTGCTCATATGTTACCTCTTAGGCCTTTCCGTGGGGCTTCATCTGGGTACGGTGCTGGTGCTGCCGGCCTTTGTTCTCTTCGCGCTGCTCATCGACTATAGACTCTTTACCGATGCGAAGTTCCTGATCTTCGTGGCCTTTGTGGGCCTGCTCGGAGTGAGTAATCACCTCTTCCTGCCCATAAGGTCATCGCTCAACCCGCCCATCGATGAGGCCAACCCCGAGCACTGGGAAGCCTTCAAGGACTGCCTCTTAAGAAAGCAGTATAAGCCCATGACCCCGTTTGTCCGGCAGGCGCCCTGGTCTTTCCAGTTCGGTATGTTCTGGCGCTATTTCAAGGAGCAGTGGGCCGTCCAGGGGATGAGCTGGACCGGTCTTTTGATGCTGGCAGGGGCCGCCGGTGCGGTCATACACTTCTTCAAGGAGAAAAGGACATTCGTGCTGCTGGGCTCGCTCTTTCTGATCATGAGCCTGGGCCTGGTAATCTACATGAACTTCACCGATCATGAGGTCAGGGAGCGCGATTATTTCTTCTCCCACGGCTTTTTCTTCTTCTGCGTCTGGATCGGAGTCGCGTTCGCCTACCTGGCCGACCTGGTGGCGAAACGCGGGCGCTCGGGTCTCGTCGCACCCCTGTGCATCGGCCTGCTGGCCTTTACCTGCTCGGCGTATTACGTCAACTTCGAATCACACGACAGGAGCGGGGATTTCAACGCGCATGACTATGCGTATAATATGCTGGCCACAGTCGACGATAACGGCCTGATATTCACCAATGGGGATAATGATACTTTCCCGCTCTGGTTCATCCAGGAGGTGAAGGGTTTCAGGAAGGACGTGAGGGTGGTCAACCTGAGCTTGCTCAATACCCCGTGGTATATCTGGCAGCTCAAGCATCTCGAGCCCAGGGTTCCCATGACCTTCTCCGACGAGGAGATCGCCAATCTCAGGCCTTACCGCGATCGTGAAGGCAAGATCGTGATGGTGAAAGACCTCGCCACCAAGAACATCATCGAGACAACGGGTGAAGACCGGCCTGTCTATTTCGCCGTTACCGTGGCAGACTATATGGGCTACGAGCGCAATCTCATGCTGGAAGGCCTCGCGTTTCGCCTGATGCCTCAAGAGGGCAGGAATCTCATAGACGTGGACGTGACCTTGAGCAACCTCTATCATCTTTACTCTTATCGCGGGCTCCTGCGGCCGGTGGACGACCGGGTCGTCGTGACCGCGCCCGACCTCAATGACATACCCGAGATGATCCGGGCGGAGGAGATCGACTTCGGTGAGCGGTACGAGTATGACACCGGCGTCTACAAGGACATCAACACCCGGCGGTTAGTCACCAACTACGCGGCAGCGCACCTGCGCCTCTGCATTCACTACATAGAGAGCCGGGAGTATGATAAGGCGATCCGCGAGCTCGAACAGGCCATCACGATCGCGCCCGACTATGAAGGCTACAAAGATATCGCGGTGGCCACTTATGGTTATGCGGGAATGGTGGCCAAGGCCGAGAGCCTCGCGTTTCTTTTCCTGGCCCAGCAGCCGCGCAACACCAACATATATATGCAGCTCTTCAATGTTTACAGGCGCGCCAATATGAACGAAGAGGCCGAGGCCACGCTCCAGAGACTGATCAATGCGCGCCCCGACGATCCTGACGGGTATTCGCTTCTTTCGTCCTTCCACAGAGACAATGGTCAAAGTGAGAAAGCAGCCGGCGTCATAAGGCAGTGGCTGACTCTGCACCCCGGTGACCGCTCCGCCATCAGACTCCTTGAGACCCTGGAAGAGGAGGCGAGGAGCGGGGGGGTTACTGAAGAAGGCTCATAGGAACGCCGATGCGACAGGTCATAGTCATTGGATTGGATGGCGCTACTTTCGATGTCCTACTTCCCCTGATCGATGAGGGCCGTCTCCCGAATCTTGAAGGCATAATGAAGACGGGAACCTGGGGCCGTCTGCGCACCGTTATTCCTCCCGGTACCGGACCGGCCTGGTCATCCATAGTGACCGGCCTGGATCCCAGCAATCACGGCGTCTTCGACCTGATAGTGCGGGCGGATGATTCCTACAAACTCGCGTTTCTGAATGCGTCCTCCTTGAGGGCGCCGACGGTATGGGACTTAGTCGGCGCATTCGACGGCAAGGTACTTGTGCTCAATGTACCCATGACGTTTCCTCCCAGGAAGGTGAACGGCTGCATGATCAGCGGCCTCTTGACCCCCCTGGGCAGCGATAACTCGACCTATCCCGCAGACCTGATCCAGAGGATTCGCAAGATGTCACCCGGCTACACGATCGTACCCACGCAGACCTACTCGCCGGGGCGCATGGGAGCATACATGGACGAGATGGAGAGGGTTGTGGATTCGAAGGCCGCCGTGGCCGCGGGCCTGATGAAGGAGCACGGCTGGCAGTTCGCGATGCAGGTCTTCAACGAAACCGACTTTCTCCAGCACGCGCTCTGGCATGTCATGGACCCCGGCCATCCAAGGCATGACGCCGGGGAGCATCAAGCGCATATCGGCAGGATCCACGACTTCTACAGCCGGGTCGACTCCGTGGTCGGAGATCTCATCGCCTCGGCGGGTGAGGAGGCGAGCGTGGTGGTGATCTCGGACCACGGGCACGGGCCGCTGCACGAGTTCATTCATGCCAACAACCTCTTCCTGAAGGCCGGCCTGATGAGGCCCAGGAAGCACCCCTGGTCGCGCCTTAAGTACCTGCTCCATAAGCTCGGGTTCACCCCGCTCAACGTTTACAGGATCGGGAGTTCCCTGGGGCTGGGAAAGCTCAGGATGGGGCTGCGTTGGACCAGTAAGGGCTACAGCCTCATGAGCAGGTTCTTCTTCTCCTTCTCGGACGTGGACTGGAAGCGGACTCAGGCTTATGCGATAAGCGGCGGCGTCTACGGCGGAGCTTACGTGAATCTCAAGGGGAGGGAGCCCCTCGGAGCGGTGGAGCCCGGCCATTATGATGAGGTGAGGACCAGGATCGCGGAGGTCCTCGAAGGGCTTCGTCACCCGGTGGACGGCGGGGCGCTCGTGAGCAAGGTCTTGAAGCGGGAGGAGATCTATTCGGGCAAGTTCCTCGAGGAGGCTCCGGACCTCTATTTTCTTCCGAGAGACCCGACGGTCGGGGTGTTCGGGGATTTCGAGTTCTCGTCAAACAAGGTGGTCGAGCCGGCTTCCTCCGCGATCTCGGCCCAGCACAGGATGGAAGGCGTCTTCCTTGCGAAAGGCCCGGGCATCAGACGGGGTGTGGAAGTGGAGGGCATGAGGGTGATCGATGTCGCCCCGTCCCTGATGTACATGATGGGTCTGCCGATTCCCAAAGGCCTGGACGGCCAGCTTCCGGAAAGCGTGTTCATCCGAGAGGAGCTAAAGGAACGGCCCCCGGCCTATTTCGACTTAGAAGACGTGATAAAGGGGGCCGACGGAGAAAGGAAGTCGATGGAGGACGAGAGCGTCAAGCAGAGGCTGAAAGGTCTGGGTTATATCTCTTGATGAGAGGCCTGTCGAAGAAGCACGCACTCTGGTTATTCGCGGCTCTTCTGATGGCCGCGTTTCTTTACTGGGGCCGGGAAGACCTGGGTAGGATCAAGGACATTGATCCTATCTACGCGGTGTTGTGCTTTGGCTGTACGCTGGCCATGGCCGTGGTATCTGCGCTCAAGTGGAAGATGAGCATTCAGAGCACAGGCGGGGCCGGCAAGATCGGTTTCGGCACGCTGCTTTACTACTTCATGTTCGGCCGGACGGGGGGCCTGGTGCTGCCCATGGACATCAGCGATTTCGGCGTGAGAACCATGTCGCTCAGGTTCCGTCATGACGTCTCAATCGGGAAAGCCTCCTACTCGGTCTACCTCGACCGTACCTTCGATGTGGTCGTGGCCGGGCTGTTCCTCGTACCATCGGTGCTCTATATTGTCGGGGCAATCGAGCCCCGGATGGGGATCGCCCTCTTCGGGGTCGCCTTCCTGGCAGGACTTATCTGCTTTTCCTTTTTCGGAAGGCAGACAATGAAGGTGCTTGCCTTCGTCTTTCGGATCCTCTTCCGGGCCGTGTGCAAGATACCCTGGATCGGCAGGCGGGTTGAGTTCGAGGCCGAGAGCAAGCTCCTGGAAGAGGTGGATCTCGGCGGGATAGCCGCCTGGCTCTTCCTGTTGAGCGGGCTCAAGTTCTTCTTCACCTCGATGAGGTTTGTCACGATGGCGGCAGCGGTGGGACTGGCCCTGGGAGGTCTCAGGATCTTCATGTTTGTACCCGCGGCCCAGTTCGCTGCGCTTATTGCCCTTACCCCCGGCGGCCTCGGCATCGCCGACTGGTCGTGGTCGGGTCTTCTTCTCAAGATTGGAGCTGACAAGCACCTGATCGTGCCGTATCTTGTTTCACTGAGAATCGTGGTATCTCTGTCCATCATCTTGATCGCAGGTCTGTCGTGGCTGGTCTTTAAGAGAGCCTCAGGAATGAAGGATAAGACAAGTGGGTGAGCAAGGACCGGACAAGGTCGCAGTCATCATCCCGGCCAGGAACGAGGAGCTCTCGATAGGGCCCGTT
>JAUXGG010000417.1 GCA_030622265.1 Candidatus Eiseniibacteriota bacterium | reverse complement strand
CTCGATAAGGCGCTCGCCAAGGATAAGGAAGAGAGATACCAGCATGCGGACGAGGTTATCGCGGATCTTAAGCGGGGGAAGCGCAGCTCAGGACTCACTGAGACCGCCCGGATCGCATCGGCTGCGGTGCCCCGCCGGACCGGGAAGAGGCTCCTCCGCATTCTGCTGCCCGCGGCCGCCGTGTGTGCCATTGCTGTGCTCATCTTCGTTCTCCAACCCTTCAGGCTGGAGATGGGGCCGGACACCGAAGCCCTCGCCGAGGAGAACTCGCTGGCGATCATGTACTTCGCGAACATGGTCGACCCCGAAGACAGCGACAGAACCGGCTTAATGGTCTCTGCCCTCCTCATAACGGATCTCTCGGAGTCGGAGTATATCGAAGTGGTCAGCCGCCAGAGATTGTTCGACATCTTGAGGACCTTGGGCAAGGAGGATCTCAAGATCATTGACGAGACTGTCGCCTCGGAGGTAGCAGAGAAGGCCGGGGTGAAGTGGATTCTCACCGGGAATGTTTTCCAGGTCGAGCCCAATATCATACTTACCTCGGACATATCAGACGCCTCTTCGGGCAAGATCCTGGCAAGCCAGCAAGTTACGGGTGAGCCCGGTGAAGACATCTTTGCCGTCGTCGACAGGTTGAGCACGGCCATCAAGGAAGATATGGCCTTGCCCGAGGAGGCGGAGACTGAGGTTGATCGGCCCGTTTCCGAGGTGACAACCCACTCCCCGGAGGCCTACCGTTATTACATAGAGGGCCTTGATTTCCTATGGAAGCATTATGGCAATGAGACCGAGGCGAGTTTCCGGAAGTCACTGGACTATGACTCGACCTTCGCCATGGCCAACTGGGCGCTCTCCTATGTCGTGGCCGAGCCTGAGAAGTCAGACCTCATGGCCAGGGCAGTCAGGCACTCCGACAAGGCGAGTGATTTCGAACGGGACTATATCGGCGCGATGGCCGCGCGACACTCGGGTGACCCCCGGCTGGCGGTGGAGATGCTCACAAGGCTCAC
The DNA here is from genome assembly GCA_030622265.1 of Candidatus Eiseniibacteriota bacterium. Classification (GTDB taxonomy): domain Bacteria; phylum Arandabacterota; class Arandabacteria; order Arandabacterales; family Arandabacteraceae; genus JAUVJV01. The sequence goes on along the minus strand of JAUXGG010000417.1, from coordinate 1,545 downwards.
CGAGCGCCATCCCAATGACGCCCGGGGCCATCTCAGCCTGGGAGTAACGTACAGGAATGTCTTCGGGGACCATGAGAAAGCGATCGCATCTTTCAAGAGAGTCCTGGAAATCGATCCGGAAAGTAAGGAAACCTATAATCAGCTGGCCTATGCTTATGAAGACGCGAGTGATCTTGATAACGCGATCTGGGCTATCAACGAATACATATCGCTTGCCCCCGATGATGCCAACCCCTATGACTCCAGGGGCGATCTCTACGCCTTCAACGGCAGGATCGATGATGCCCTGGAATCCTACAGGAAAGCCTCCGAGATAAGGCCGCTTTACTCCACTAATGCTGAAGGCGCGATGTATCTCTTCAAGCGTGATTACGCGAGGGCGGACAGCTGCTTTGAACGCTTGGCCACGAGTGATGACAGAGGAGACCGCTCAGTGGGCAGGATGTACCTGGCCACCGTGCCCATGTACAGGGGCAGATTCGATGAGGCTCTCCGGGTTCTTGAAGATGGGATGGCGGCGGACAGGATGGAACAGTATCACGGTATGTCCGCGACTGAGAAGCCCCGCCTGAGAGCTTTGATACACCTGGAAATGGGGGACTCTTCCGCTGCCGTCGAGGCGGGCCGCAAATGCATGGAGCTGCGCGCAAAGGACACCCCAAATGACCCTGCCTGGGCCACTGAATTCTACATATGCATCCTCTGCTTAACCGGCAATCTGGATGAAGCTGAGGAATTGGCCGCTCCTCGTATCGCGCTCTACGCCGAACGTCCCGAAGCGGTAACCTGGTCCGATTTCACGCTGCTGGGCCTGCTGGAATACGCAAAAGGAAATATGGATGACGCAATAGCGTATATGGAGCAGAGTATTGCCACGGGCGATCCCTTCCTGCATCTGAGGACACTTACCGCGCAGATGTATCTAAAGGCCGGCCGGCTCGGAGAGGCAGTGGATATGCTGGAGGCCGGAATAGCCAGATATGACAGGGTGCGGGCCATGACCCCGATCTACTCGGTCAAGGCCCACTACCTGCTGGGACGCGCTTACGAGGGGTCCGGATGGGACCCCAAGGCCATCGAGCAGTACGAGACTTTTCTCGAGATCTGGAAAGACGCGGATCCCGGGATCCCGGTACTCGAGGATGCCCGGGATAGACTGGCCCGCCTGAGGAGCGGAGCGTAAGCTGCTTGCCTCTCTGCATTCCGGCATTCCCGGTAGGCTCACCCATGCCCCGCAAGCTTGACTGGTTCCCTCAAGCCTGACCGTGCACGCAAGCTTGACCGTATCTGCACCATGCTCTATAATGCCAACCAATCATGCATAATCACTTCACCGTGTACCGGAGCCCGCTGTGCTGACACTCAAGAACCTTCATAAGAGCTTCGGAGAGACCGTCGCAGTTGACGATCTCTCGCTCGAGATACGCCGCGGCGAGGTCTTCGGTCTCCTCGGGCCCAACGGCGCCGGCAAGACCACCATCTTCCGGGTGATCCTCGGGCTGCTGGGACACAAGGGGCGTGTCCTGCTCGGTGGCCGCGATCTCG
>JAUXGG010000167.1 GCA_030622265.1 Candidatus Eiseniibacteriota bacterium | reverse complement strand
GGCGGGAACTACGTCCGGCAGTGCCCCGGAAGTCCGGTAGGATTCACCTCTGGTAGCGGCAATGTCGAGCGTCCCGAACGCCTTGCTTTCGAGCTTGCAGGTCCCGAACCTGGTCGGGGAGCGCATCCTCGAACCGGTCTTTCTGGCGAAGGTGCGGGCCAGGCGTTCGGCGTCTCCCTCGATGGCTATGTCGAGATCAACGTTCTCTCTTCCGAGCATGAGATCCCGCACGATCCCGCCCACGAGATAGGCCCTGTAGCCTAAGTCACGCGAGAGCATGCCGATGGCGCGGAGCAGCTCATGCGTGGCGGGAGGCAGTGACTTCCTGAATATCTGTCCGATCTTCATCCGGTCCTCACCTTCCCCCGCGGGTGATGCTCGATGATCACGCTCCGCAAGTACTCCATGTCGGTCTTGGTATATATCTGGGTGGTCGCGATGTTTTCATGCCCGAGGAGCACCTGCACCTCTCTTAAGCCGGCCCCTCCCTCCAGGAGGTGGGTGGCGAATGAGTGCCTGAGCACATGCGGCGTGACCTTGTGCTCGATGTCCGCCGAGCGCGCGTGCCCTTTAAGAATCTTCCAGAAGCCTACACGGCTTAAGGGTTTCCCTCTCCAGTTGAGAAATAGCACGTCCTCCCCCCTGCCCTTAAGAAGCTCCGGTCTCACCTCATCAATGTACCGGCCGATCCATCTTAAGGCAATCTCGCCGACGGGCACAATCCTCTCCTTCGATCCCTTGCCCATGCAGCGGGCGGTCTTAATCTCCAGGTTGAGGCTTCTCTTAAGGAAGCCGGTTACCTCGGAGACCCTCATCCCGGTGGCATATGTGAACTCAAGCATGGCCTTATCACGAATACCAAGGGGCTTCGCAGTATCGGGCTGCGCCACAAGGGACTCGATCTCGGGCACCGTGAGACTCCTGGGAACGCGTCTCCACATCTTGGGCATCACCACAGCCGTAGTTGGATCCGGCCGACCCGGCGACTCCATCGCCACGAATCTGTAAAACGCCCTTATGGATGAGATCTTCCTTCTTATGGATGACGGGGCCAGCCCGAATTCCGCCAGCGAGGTGAGGAAAGAAATCACGGCCTCCGAATCGGCCTTATCCGGCGCGAGTATCCCGCGGGATGCAAGGTACTCGATATACTGGTTAACATCCTGCTCATAGGCTCTGACGGTGAGGTCGGAAACCGCCCGCTCGGTGTCGAGCCAGTCAGCGAACTGCTCTATCAAGCCGGGCATATTCACCTAGAGGAAAGGGTTGAACTTCTTCTCGTGCTCGATTGTGGTTTCCGGCCCGTGCCCGGGATAGACAAGGGTCGAACCGTCGAGCACACTGATCCGGGTCTTGAGCGTCTGCATCATGTCCGCATCTGATCCACCCGGCAGGTCGGTCCTTCCGATCGATCCCCTGAAAAGCACATCCCCGGTAAAGAGGAGTGATCCCACCCGGTAGCAAACGCTTCCACTCGTGTGTCCCGGAGCATGAAGGACGGCAAACTTAATATCACCCACTGCGATCTCATCCCCATCGGCTATTTCCTTGTCAACGGCGCAGTGGTTGCGCACCAGGCCCCAGAGTACCGGAGATTCTCCGCGCTCGACTATGTCCCTGTCCCCGCGGTGGATATAGATGGGGCAGCCGAAGCTGTCCTTCAGGGCGCCGGCGGCATTGGCATGATCGATGTGCCCGTGGGTAAGCAGTATCGCTTCGGGCTTAAGACCGGCCTCCTTGATGGTATGGGCCAACCTGTCAGCCTCGTCCCCGGGGTCAATGATCACCGCACTGCCCTTCTCATCGCACTTAAGGATATAGCAGTTGGCCTCAAGAGGGCCCACTGCAATAGAGCGGACTTCGATCTCATGGCTCATGTGCTTAGCGCCTCATCTCCCCCGAGACCCAGGCTGGACTGGCCGGCCTCGAGACTCAAGAGCCACCGCTTGAAACTCAGGCCCGCCGAGAAGCCTCCCAGCTCCCCGTGCGCGCCCACTACCCGGTGGCAGGGAATGAATATGGGGATGGGGTTCCTGCCGAGGGCATTGCCCACCGCCCTCGCGCAGTTGGGATCTCCCAGCTTATCGGCTATCCAGGCATAGGTCCGGACCTGGCCATACGGGATCTTGCAGGTAGCCCGCCAGACCTTTCGCTGGAAGGGCGTGGTTCCCCGGAGATCAAGCTTGACTGAGAACTTCCTCTGCTTCGCCTCAAGGTAAGTGAGGAGCTCGCGCGCCGCCTGCTCGACCATCTCCCCACCCTGCTTGAGCATCACCCTGTGCCCCTCATCGAAGAAGCCCTCGATGGCCTGGGTATCCACGGGCCTCAGATTCACCCAGAAGAGACCCCGGGGCGTGCAGCCCAGCCATATGTCCCCGATCCGGCTCTTCAGACTCAGTTGGGTGATCTCAAGCGCCAATTCAAATCCCTCTGGTAAGACCTCTCAGGTTGTCTCGTTCTCTGAAAGCGCGGCCAGCAGGGCTTCCACCTTCTTACCGCTCATTCCCTTGACTCCCGCAAGCGCATCCGGATCGGCCTGTCTTATCCCTTCCACCGATCCGAAATCGGTCAAGAGCCGCTGGGAAAGCACGCGGCCGATGCCATCCACTTCCTGCAGCATCGATTTCAGGCTCCGGGCTCTTCGCTTCTTTCTATGATAGTCTACCGCAAACCTGTGGGCTTCGTCACGTATTCTCTGAAGCAGCCTCAGGGCCGGCGAGTCATGCGGGATCTGAACCGGATCGCCCCTGCCCGGGACGTGGATCTCATCCAGGCGCTTGGCGATTCCTATGACAGGCGGTATATCCTCCTCGCCGGCTCCGGCATACCTGATGCCATCAATGGCGCTTGAGACCTGGCCCTTGCCGCCATCGATCAGAACAAGATCGGGTGCGTCCTCTTCCCCACTCTCGATATGCGACCAGGCCCTCATCACCACCTCCCGCATCATCGCAAAATCGTCCGGGCCCTTGACCGATTCGATTGAGTAGCGGCGATACATGCTCTTCAAGGTCCGCCCGTTCCTGAAAACCACTCTTGAGCCGGCAGGCTCGGCGCCCTGGATATTGGAGATATCGAAAGCGGCGATCGTGAAGGGAAGCTCAGGCAGATTGAGCCAGCGCTTAAGCTCCTTGACCGATGCCGCAATCCTGGGCTCATGCTTCTCGGCAGGGACGCTCCGGGCCAGCAGAAGATCGGCGTTTTCCCCCGCCATGGTGAGCAGGTCCCTTCCCTTGCCGCTCTTGGGACTCAATACCTTTGTATTCTTTCCGGTCTTGGTCCTGAGCCACCGCCTCATGAGCTCAACGCCATCGGGGATCTGCTCGACCACGATTTCATCGGGCACGATGGTGCTGACTCCCAGGTACTGCTCCAGGAAAGAGCGCATAATCTCGCTCTTCGAGACATCGCCCTCGAAACCCAGCCTGAAAACCTCCTTGCCCAGCAGTTTGCCTTCACGGATCTTGAGCACAAAGGCGATCGCCCGCCCGCTCTCAGACCGGACCGCGATTACATCCCGGTCCTTTGCGCCGGGTGAGACCATCACCTGTTTCTCTCTGACCTTTTCCAGCGCGTTCAGGGTATCCCTCAGCCTGGCGGCCTCCTCGAACTTAAGTCTCGCCGATTCCCGCTCCATCCTGGCGGTCACATCCTTAATCAGGTCGGTCATTCTTCCCGACAGGTACTGGCACACCTGGTGGATCAAGGCCTTGTAGGCTTCCGGCGCAACATCTCCCCGGCAGGGCCCGAGACATTTTCCGATGTGGTAATTGAGACAGCCGCGGTCGGGACGCTTGAGCGGAAGCTTCCGCTTGCAGGTCCTTATCTTGAAAACATCGGTCAGGAGCTTAAGGCTTCTCCTCATGGCCTTGGCGTCGGTATAGGGACCGAAGTAGCGCGAGCCGTCGTGCTTTAAGGTCCTTGTGGGAAAAACCGTCGGGAAGGGCTCCCGGCTTGTCACCTTTATGTACGGATACTTCTTGTCATCCTTGAGGTTCACATTGTAGCGCGGCCTGAAGTGCTTGATGAGATTGTACTCCAGGATCAGGGCTTCCACTTCGGAGAGCGTCACGATAAAATCCAGATCATGCGTCCTGCTCACAAGGACGGCCGTGCGGGGATGCTCCGGCGCGCTCTCCCGGAAATAGGAGCGCACCCGCGACCTTAAGCTCTTGGCCTTGCCTACATAGATGACCTTGCCATTGCGGTCCTTGAAGGTGTAAACGCCGGGGGACTTAGGCAGGTTGGCCAGCTTCTCTTTAAGATTCTTGGTCATCTTGGCCCCTACCGCTTATCCTACCGCTTATCCGGGTCAGGTTGCTCTTTCGGTTTCGAGCGCTTCATGAGCATGTTCCAAAGAAAGATAACCTCCCTAACCTTGAGGAGAAAGCCCAGGCCGAGAAAGACTCCTGCGCCGGCGGCGATTGAGACGCCAACCTGGGCGAGCTTGCCGAGGATGTTTGTGGCGAGCGGGTCAAGGCGTGCGGAGACCAGGTAGATTACCGCGCCCATCAGAACCGAAACCAGGAGAACCTTTGCCACCGCACCCCAGATCTCACCCGAGCGGATGTCCCCGAGCCGCCGCTTGAGCATCAGGCAGAGCACCGTAAAGCCCACCACGGCCGAGACGGCAGTCGCAAGCGCAAGCCCGATCAGTCCCAGCTGGCGCACCAGTATCACATCAAGAGCGATGTTCAAGCCCACGGTAAGAATGGCGATCTTCATCGGCGTTACAGTGTCCTTCATCGAGTAGAAGGCCTGGACCACGGCCTTGGTGCCGCCGTAGGCAAAGAGCCCCATCGCTTAATAGAATAGGGCACTTGCAGTCATTGGCGTCGACCGCGCCGCCGTGAACTGGCCCCGTTCGAACAGCAGGCGCACTACAGGCGTGGCAAGCACCATCAGGCCGATCGCCGATGGAATAAGAAGCGCCAGGATCAATCTTAATGAAAAAGAGAAGTCCTCGATCAGCTTTGTTTTGTCCTCTCGGGCGGCGTGCGCCGAGAGCGCCGGCAGCGCCGCCGTGGTGATGGCGACTCCGAATATCCCAAGGGGCTGAATGGCGATTCTGTTTC
>JAUXGG010000142.1 GCA_030622265.1 Candidatus Eiseniibacteriota bacterium | reverse complement strand
GCGCGTCATAGGAGCCGGTCCTTGCGAGGGCATCTCGCGCCAGCTGCCACCTGAGATCAGGTCCCGCCCCACCGGTGGCCTCGATCTCCTCGATCACCCTCCCGTACCAGGATGGGTCCGGGACAATCACGCACGAGCCGAAGTTCTTGGCCGCGGCCCTGGTCATGGCGGGTCCGCCGATATCTATGAAGGAGAGATCCCTTGCCTCTCTCCTGTCCTGGAGAGGATAGAAATTGACGACCACCATATCGATCTTGCGATAGTCCAGGGCTTCGAGCTCACGCATATGGCCGCGGTTGGCCCGGTCGGCGAGGATGCCCGCGTGGATAGCCGGGTGAAGCGTCTTGACCAGGCCACCCAGGAAATCCACCCTTCCCGTGACCTCCGATATGCCGGTAACCTCCACGCCTGCTTCTTTCAGATAGTCACCCGTTCCACCCGATGCAATGAACCCGACGCCGAGCCCCGAAAGGCGGCGCGCGAAGTCATCCAGCCCGGTCTTGTCCGAGACACTTACCAGTGCAGTCGCTATGCTTCCCAAGGCGGCCTTTCCCCCATCAGCTTCTCGTACAGCAGCAGGTATCTTCTCCTGCACTCGGTGACCACCTCCTCCGGCAGTTGCGGCGCCGAAGAGTTCTTGTCCCAGCCCGTTCCTTCCAGGAAATCCCGTATGAACTGCTTGTCGATATTGATGGCCTCCGACCCCGGAGTTTCCTCGACCCAGAATCTCGAGGAGTCCGGCGTGAAAACTTCATCTATGAGAATAAGCTCGTCCCGGAGGTAGCCGAATTCAAACTTGGTGTCCACGATGGTGATGCCTCTATCGGCGGCAAAGCGCACCGCCTCCTCGAAAAGGTTCAGGCTCTTCTCGATGATCGCCTCGCTAGGCTTTGCTCCCACCAAATTGGACATCTCCTTGACCGAGATGTTGCGGTCATGGCCGTCATCCGCCTTGGTGGAAGGCGTGAAGATCGGCATGTCGAGTTTGGCGCCCTTCTTAAGACCGACGGGAAGAACGCATCCCGCGACCGTGCCGCTCTCGGCATATTCCTTCCAGGCCGAACCGGCCAGGTAGCCGCGCACTATGCACTCGACGTCGACCCTCCTGGCCTTATGCACCAGCATGGAGCGATGGCGGAAAATCTCCGCGAACTTCTCTGTCGAGGATGGGAAGGCGGACGGGTCCACCGAGATCATGTGATGGGGGCACACTCCCTCGAGTTTCTCAAACCAGAAGGCCGAGACGCCGGTCAGGATCTTGCCCTTGTCCGGTATGCCCGTGGGAAGCACGTGGTCGAAAGCTGATATTCTGTCTGAGGCGACGATCAGGAGCTTCTCTCCCAGATCGTAAACATCGCGTACCTTGCCCTTCGAGAAGACATCAAGCCCGCTAATCTCAAAGCTGGTCAAAGCCTGCATCCGACCTCCTTTCAGGGAGGATGTGGACCACCCTCCCCTCGATCTTAAGCCGTCCCTCTGCGAATAGCTGCACGGCCTCCGCGTAGATCCTGTGCTCTTCCCCCAGGATCCTCTCGGATAAAATCTCGACTGTGTCGCCTTCCAGGACCGGTACAGCGGCCTGGACAATGATTGGTCCGGTATCGACTCCCTCATCCACGAAGTGCACCGTAGCGCCCGAGTACTTGACCCCGTACTCCAGAGCTTTCTTCTGGACGTGGAGTCCCGGAAACGAAGGCAAGAGCGAAGGATGGATATTGATTATGCGCCTGCTGAAGTGCCTTAGCAGCCGAGGGCCAAGGATACGCATGAAGCCCGCCAGTGCGACAAGATCCACCTCTGCCTCATCGAGCAGCCTTATGATCTCGCTTTCGCTTCCCTCGGTAAGCCTGGGGCCCTTACGATGAGGATCAACATAGTGCGCATCGACTCCGGCTTCTCTTGCCCTCTCCAAGGCCACGGCATCCGCGCGGTCACTTATCACGATCGCGATGTCCGCATCGATCTTTCCATCACGTGACGCTGTGATAAGCGCTTGAAGGTTGGAACCTCTTCCTGAAGCCAGGATACCTACTTTGATTCGCCGCAAAGCGACTTGCCTCCTAAAGGCAGGACAGTCTGGTTAGAAGGTACTTGAGCAGGGTAGCAATCCGGCCCCAGGGCGTCAAGAGCATTCGGCGGGCTGAGTGTCAAGTGGAGTTGCTCCGGTTTGACGGGCAGGTTATTACTTTCGCAGAGAAAGGAGTGAGGCGTCCCATTCTTTGGACAATGGACACTCACTACTCGCCAGATACGGCTTCCATCTGGCTCGAGACCTCGATGGACCGGCCGTCTGTCCCGACGGTTACGGCCCCGTCCGAGACGGTAGCGAACACGCGCGCTCCCGATCGCTCGAGCATCTCTATGGTCTCCGGAGAAGGATGACACTTGAAGCGGGAGCCCACCGGGATAACGGCATAATCGGCGTCCAGAGCCTTAAGGAATGCGCCATCGAGGCCCGGGGCTCCATGGTGCGGCACCTTGAGGATGTCGCACCCGAGGCCGAGTTCCCGCTCCGCCATCTCCTTCTGGACCTCCGGAGTCAGGTCTCCGGTAAAGAGGAAGCCGACGTCTCCGTAGGTGAGCGTAAAGACGACAGACTCGGCATTGGGATCGGAGACCTCGCTCAGCCACTCCTCTGTGGGATGGAGGAATTCAAGGACGGCCCGGCCCAGGGAGAGGCTGTCTCCACACCTCACTTCCCGAAGGGGGATACCCAGGGCCCCGGCCTCCGCCAGGGCCGTCTCGTAAGCGGGCTCTCCGGTCATGTCGCCCACCACGATCTCGCCGATTTCCAGGTCTCCGGCAAGGGTGAGAAGACCGCCATAGTGGTCGTTGTGGGAATGAGTGATCACGATTACATCGAGCCTCGAGATTCCCTTAAGCGAGAGGAAAGGAACCAGGTGAAGGCTTGCGGCGTCATAGTCTGCGCTGCAAGGCCCGGTATCAACCAGCATGGTCTGCCCCGACGGCGTCTCCACCACGCACGCATCACCGTCACCCACGTGCACAAAGGTTACGGTAAGACCGTCCCGTACTTGGAAGGGCACACTGATAAGCATGAAAACATAGGCGGCGATGAGCAGCAGCGCCTTGTGAGGCCTCTTCATCCGGGGCGCCGCAAGCCCCAGGTATGCGAGCAGGACATAGTAGACGAGCACCTTCCAGATGGCCGGGCGGCCGGTTACCAGGAGCGGATCGACAAATCGTGTCGCAAATGACATCGACACCAGGACCGCACCGGCCAGCGTCGCCGCGGCGCGCATGAACACAAGCGCAAGGCGGTCCCACACCAGCACCGCGACCGAAGCCTCCAGCCCCGCTGCAACAATGAGCGTGGTAAGGGGAAGCACCACGAGATTGGTTACGAACCCTGCCACGGACGTCCGCCCGAAATGGTAGAGAACCACCGGCAGGGTGAAGACCTGAGCGCAGAAAGACGCCGCCACACCCAGGGTAATGTACTGAATGACCTTCCCTGTCACCGATGCGTGCGCACGGTGCGCCGGATGGAGTTGCGGCACGACCAGCGTGATCCCGAACACCGCGCCGAGCGACAGCTTGAATCCCAGGTCCCAGGCCAGGTGCGGAAAGGCAAAAAGCAGCACCGTACCGGCCGCGCAGACGGTGTTGGGATAGTCCACCCGCCACTCGAGCAACCTCGACAGGCTGAGCAGCGTGAAAAACATTCCCGCCCTTAGAGTCGACGGGCGCGCCCCGGTGAAAACTACATAGAAGACCACGCAGGCCACTGCAAGCCCTATGCGTGGCCCCCTGGGCAGGCGCAGGATGGTAATAAAGGAGACTAAGAGGAGCACCACGATGCCCACGTGAAGCCCGGAGATGGCAAGCACGTGGTAGGTTCCCGCACGTATCATAAGGCTGCGGACCTCAGGTGATAGACCTCGCCGCTCCCCCAGGAGCATGGCCTCGAGAACGCCGGAGGGCGCGCCCTGGGATACCCTCTGGATCAGGCTGCCGACCCTGCTGCGGAAGGCCCTGAGAGCTCCGCGGCCATCCGGACTTGCTTCCGTCTCCCGGGCTCCTCGAGAGCGATGCTCCCCCCACGATCCCCCGGAGACATATCCCGATATCCCGCGTCTTCTGCTCTGCGCCCTCCTGTCAACAGAGAAAGGGTTCAGCGGCCTGCCGGGCTTGCGGAAACTCCCGGCCAGTGTACCTTCCCCGGCGGATGTACCCCGGCCTGCCTCCGAATCGATGAGCACTACCTTCCCCTCAAGCGAGGGCCAGCCGGCAATAACCTCATTGACGCGGGCTTTAAGTCGTCCCGTGTCCAGGCTTGAAAATGGGACGGGGGATACCCTCAAGACCACCGGAAACCTGTCCGGAAGCGCCTCCACCCCGCTCCCGGGGCTGTTCCAGGTGGAGTCGGGGCTTCTTAGGATCCCCAGCAGGAATATGCAGGCCGCAAGGAGCCCCAGACCAGTCCGGGCTCCTCTGGAAAAGATAAGGCCGGCGAGGGCCGGAACAAGGCACGCCACGAAGATCCATGCGCGGCCGCCCGAGCTTCCACCCAGGAGCAACCCCACCCACAACGCGGCAAGGAAGAAGATCGATGGACGACGCGCGCGCTTTCCCACGAGGCAGTGAGTGAGCAAGAAGAATGCCCGCGCGTAATGTGCACAGGCTTGAGTACCTGGCTATCTGGGTTGGCCAGACTGTCAAGGCCGGTTTACATGTGTCAACTAATCTTGTCAGTTGGACCTGACGTCCGGACTGGGCTTTGTCACGAGATCGCTTCTGCGATTGCCGCGCTTCGCGGTCACATAGTGCGGGCAGCGCTCCGGGTTCTCGCTCAGGCAGTAGCGCGTTTCCTCGGTTATGGTTGGTATGACCATATTGGGCCTGGCGAGGCACCGGAAGGTCCAGACTCCAGTCAGATAGGGGCATACGGCCATCAGTCTTCCTCCAATCGGCTTGATGTCGTCACAGCAAAGCTATCGGCGCAGCTGAAAGAAGTGTTTAGCTCAATCGGATGGATCTTGTCAGACTTTGTGACTGATGATCGAAGACATGGTCTTCTCGATCTTGCTCAGGGTGCAGGGCTTGGATATGTATCCGGCGGCGCCCTCTTTCATCACCCTCTTCTCGGTATGGAAGGTGCCGTAGCCGGTGATAATCACAACGGGGAGACCCGGCCATGTACCCTTGATAGCCCTCAGCAAGGCCGAGCCGTCCATGCCGGGCATGTTGAGATCGCTCAGCACAAGGTCGAAGTCGCGCGACTGCAGGAGTGAAAGGGCCTGCTCGCCGCCCTCGGCCAGAGTGATTTCATAGCCGATGATCTCGAGCATGTCTTGTAGCAGGGTCCGCATGCTTTCCTGATCGTCGACAACCAGTATGCTGCGCTTTTCGTCCACAAGCACTCCCTGTGCTTAGATGCCGGGTACGAGCGTCTC
>JAUXGG010000104.1 GCA_030622265.1 Candidatus Eiseniibacteriota bacterium | reverse complement strand
GACATGGCTACGATCCGACTTAGAAGAATACGCAGGGTGAGGATAAGCAGGAAGGAAGAGTGAGATGCTAAAGGGTCAGGTTCTTGCGGTTGATCTGGGCGGCACCAATGTCAGGCTTGGCATGGTTACCAGGGATGGCAGGATCCTCAGGCGAAGGCGGACCAGGATTCCGGCGGCGGCCGATAAGGAAGCTCTATATGAAGCTCTTGCCGGGCGGATCAGCGAGTTCATGTCCGGTGGAGCGCGCGGAAGCACACCCGGGGCGGTGGCCGTCGGATTCGCGGGGCCCACCAATTCATCGGCCGGGTATATCTATACCGCGCCCAATGTGGGGCAGCTGAGCGATATCAGGTTGGGCGAGGAGCTCAAGTCCAGGCTTGGCCTGCCGGTTGTGGTGGCCAATGACGCGAACTGCGCCGCCCTGGGCGAGTTCTTCTACGGCGCCGGTATGGGATCAGGGAGTCTCTTTATGTTTACGCTCGGGACCGGTGTGGGTGGAAGTTTCGTGATCGATGGCGAGATTTGGGAAGGCGCCTGGGGGATCGCCGGAGAGATAGGCCACACGATCATCGCTACGGATGGTCCCAGGTGCAATTGCGGCCGGCGCGGATGTCTTGAGGCCCTGGCCTCAGGATCCGCCGTCATCAGGGACTATATTCAGAAGTCACGCATAAGCTCCGAAGCCAGGGCCAGGGCCGTCACGGCGAAGTTCGTCTTCGACAGGGCGAGGCAGGGGGACAGGATAGCCAACAGGGTAGTGGCCGACGCCGCCAGGGCTCTCGGCATCGGCATAGCCAATGTTTTCCATCTCCTCAATCCCGAGATCGTGATCATAGGGGGAGGGGTAAGCCGGGCCGGGGCGAGCCTCATAAAGCCGGCCACCGCGCACGCCAGGGAGTGCGTTTTCCCTCCGCTCCGCAACAAGCTCAAGGTCCGGAGGGCGAAGCTCGGGGACGATGGCGCGCTCCTGGGCGCGGCCCGCTTCGCTTTCACAAAACTGGGGTCAGGTACCGATGTGTGAATTCACACATCGGTACCTGACCCCAGTTTTGTGAATTCACTACGGGATTGACCCAACCCGGAAGTTATGTTTAGGTAGATAGTCATGAGGTGAATGATTTGGCCATTTTCGAGAGACTCAAGAGCAGCAATCACGAGCAGATGATCTTCTTTAAGGAGAAGGTGTCGGGGCTGCGCGCCATCGTGGCGATACACGATACCACCCTGGGCCCGGCGATCGGCGGGGTCAGGATGTGGCAGTATGAGGATGAGGACTCTGCGATCGAGGATGCCCTCAATCTGTCTCGGGCGATGACCTACAAGGCCGCGGGAGCGGGCCTCAACTTCGGCGGCGGGCAGACCGTGGTGATCGGCGATGCCAAGGCATCCAAGAGCGAGTCGCTCTTCAGGGCCTTAGGCAGGTTCATCGACAGTCTCGGTGGCAGGTATATCGCGGCAGAGGGCGTGGGCACTTCGTTCCATGATATGGACTTCATACGGATGGAAACCAGGTATGTGGTGGGCATCCCGAGCGCGCGCGGGGGAAGCGGGGACCCTTCACCGCTCTGCGCCGAGGGTATAATGGGCGGGTTGGAAGCCTGCCAGATTCTGCTGAAGAATGATGCGACCTTAAGGGGACTCAAGGTCGCGGTGCAGGGAGTGGGCCGCGTCGGGAGCATTCTGGTAGGGTCCCTGGTGGATCGCGGAATGCTCGTTACCGTGGCGGACATAGATGCCGAAACCGTGGAGCGGGTGAGCTCGGAGTCCAGGGTGGATGTGGTTCCCTCCGATGAGATCTATGATGTCGACTGTGATATTTTCTGCCCTTGCGCGCTGGGCGGAGTTCTTAACGACAATACGATCGGCAGGTTAAAGTGCTCGGTCGTGGCCGGAGCCGCCAATAACCAGCTCGCGAGTGACGAGGACGGTGATGCACTCCACGAGCGAGGCATTCTCTATGCCCCGGACTATATCATCAATGCGGGCGGGCTCATCAATGTCGTCGATGAGATCTACGGCTACGACGCCGAGCGTGCCAGACGAAAGACCTCTGCCACAAAGGATGTGCTCTTAGAAGTGCTGAGAGCCGCACAGGACAAGGGCATTCCGACATACAAGGCGGCCGACGAGTTTGCCGAGCGGAGGATTGAGCAAGTGGGACGGGTGCGCCGTTCCTACCTGTCCGGCTGAGGAAAATAGGGGACAGACACCTATTTCCGGAAACCGGAAATAGGTGTCTGTCCCCTATTTCATACCACGGGATTGGTCAGAGTTCCTATCTTATCGATGGTGATCTCCACAATATCGCCGGCCTTGAGGAAGACCGGCGGGTCGCGGAACACGCCCACCCCGCCCGGTGTCCCTGTTGAGATCACGGCTCCCGGCTCAAGCGTCATCGTGCGCGAAATGTAGGATACGACGAAGGCCGGTGTGAATATGAGCATTCTCGTCGACTCTGACTGCCTGACCTCGGAATTCACTTTCGTGGTGAGCTGGAGATCCAATGGGTCACCGATCTCATCGGCCGTGACGATCCAGGGTCCCAACGGGGCGAAGGTATCCATGCTCTTGCCCCTGAACCACTGCTTCTCACCGAACTGAACTTCCCTCTCGGTCACGTCATTGAGTATGGTATAACCGCAAATCGCCGCGGATGCCTCTTCCTCACCGACATCCTTGACCTTGCTCCCGATGACGATCGCCAGCTCTCCCTCATAGTCGACCTTGACTGAGCCCCGCGGTATCACGATCTTCTGCCCCGGTCCTATCACGCAGGTGGAAGCCTTTGAAAAGAGAAGAGGCTTCCCGGGCGGCTTCGCACCCTGCTCCTCGATATGGTCCCTGTAGTTCCGTCCCAGGCAGATCACCTTGGGTGGCCTCGGTAGCGGCGGCAATAGCCTGGCTTCATCGAGGGCCGCCCAGCACTGCAGGGGAAGGTCGCCTTTGCCTCCTGCGTGGGCCCTGAGCCTGGCGTGGAGATCCTTAAGGTTCTGCTGTTTCTGCTGGGTCAGCAACTCGAGAAGGGTGGAAGGCGCCGGCTCCAGACGGAAGAAGGCACAGCAATTCGCGACGTCGTAGGCAATATCGGCGATGAGGACGGCCGCGCGCTCCTCACCATCGCGTTCATAGCTCAGTAGTCTCAAACTGTCCTCCTTATATTGACAATTGAATTGATATCGAATCTCAAGTAGAATATCTATCGGTTCGGTTTGTTGCAAGGCTAAACAGCTTTTAGCAAGGCGAGACAAGGTGGTGTGGAATGGATATTGTTGACGATGGAATGTGCTTCATCTGTAGCCAGCGCAATCCCATCGGCCTGAAGGTCAAGTTCGAGATCGATAAAGAGAATCTGCGCCTGACGGGGACGTTCACCCCCCGGCGCGAGCACGAGGGCTACCGGGGCGTCATGCACGGTGGCCTGCAGTCCGCGCTGCTGGATGAGGCCATGGTCAAGCTCCTGTGGGAGGTGGGCATTTCAGCGGTCTCAGCTGCACTTCAGATCAGGCTGCTGAGACCGGCGAAGATCGGGGAGAAGATCGCCATCAAGGGTTGGGTGGAATCCCGGAAGGGCAGGCTCATATTCACTGCCGCGCGCCTGGAGGATGGCGAAGGCAATGTTCTTTCCGAGGCTACGGGTAAGTGCGTGAAAGTGAAATTCAAGGAGGGCGGAAGTGTCGAGTAAGACCAGAGTTAAGAACTCCGCAGTTCGATTCGACGATATACTCCGTGTCGCGAAAAAGGTCGCGAAGAGTCATACTCCGCGCGTCGCAGTCGCCGGAGCGCATTATCCTATCGTGCTGGACGTCCTCTGCGATGTCGCCAGGCAGGGATTCGCGGCGCCCCTGCTCTATGGTGATGAGACCAAGATCCGCGAGATCGCGCGGAAACAGCGGCTCAGTCTTAAGGGCTGCGAGATCATCGACGTGAGCGACCCCGTGAGCGCGAGCCGCCAGGCCGCCGAGGCCGCCAGATCTGGCGATGCTGATGTCCTGATGAAGGGCAATGTGGCGACCGCGACCATCATGAAGGCCGCCCTCGATGACGAGGTGGGGATCAAGACCGATCGCCTGATGAGTCATGTGGCAGTATTCGAGGTGGAGGGTTTCAAGCGGGTGATGTTCATGTCGGACGGCGGAATCGTCATAGAGCCGGACCTCGCCCAGAAAGTCGAGATAGTCAAGAACGCAATCCAGGTCGCCAGGGCGCTGGGAGTTAAGATTCCCAAGGTCGCGATGCTCTCCTCCCTCGAATTGGTAAACACCAGGATGAAGTCGGCGGTGGATGCCGCCATCATCTCCAAGATGGCCGAACGGGGCCAGATCAAGGGCGCGATCGTGGATGGTCCGCTGGCCCTTGACAATGCCGTATCGCCTGAGGCTGCCAAGTTGAAGGGCATCAAGAGCTCGATCGCGGGCGAGGCCGATATCCTGATCGTGGGCCACGCCGACGTGGGCAACGTGTTCTATAAGACCCTCACCTACTTCCTGGGCAAGCGGGCAAGGACAGCGGGTGTGATCGTGGGCGGGAAGGTCCCCATGATAGTGGTCTCCCGGGCAGATACCTACGACGCGCGGCTTAACTCCATCGCGGTCGCGTGTGTGCTTTCCTGCGGCTGAGACTTGCTGCCGGGCGTGGGGAGGCAGCCGGGCGCTCCGGTGCATGAGAGTCTTCCAGCGTATGGACGTTCCAGCCCACGAGGGTATTCCTGACGGGTCGAGCCATCACGCCTTTTGGTGCTTGACCTGTGGGGATCTTCCATTTACGATTGGCTGGTCGAATTGTGCCCTTTAGGGGACAGATTCTATAGAGGAGTGAGACCTTGACATATATGCGGCTTGGGACCATTGGGATAGTGCTCCTTCTACTTCTGACCGGCATCTCCCGGGGTCTATGCCAGGAGGGAGTGGCGGCCGAGGCCGTTCCTGCATCTCCTGTGTCGCAGCCTGTTCTCAGGCCCGTCTCCGGCTTACTGGAGGGTACGCTGGACGCGGATTCCTATATGCTCGGGGCCGGGGATGTCCTCACAATCGGTTTCTGGGGAGACGTCAACCGGGTGGAGACCCTGACGGTGACCCCCGACGGTGATCTCCTCGTGGCTCCGGTGGGCCCCATACCGGTTGACGGCCTCACGCTCTCAGAGGTTCAAAGCCTCATAAAGCAAGAGCTGGTGCCCTACTACAGGCCGAGCATCCTCTCGGTGTCACTGGTTGGGATCAGGACATTCCAGGTTCACGTGGTGGGCATGGTTGAGGTGGCCGGTGTGGTGGTGGCAAACGGCGTAACCCGCGTCTCGCAGGCGATAACGCTGGCAGAAGGCTTGAAAGAGGGGGGCTCGCGCCGGAACATCGTGGTGCACAGAGGAGAAGAGGAGATACCGGTCGATCTCACCAGGTATCTTCGCCTGGGAGACAACACCTCGAACCCGTTTCTAAACGACGGGGACGTAGTATTGGTACCCCATACCAGAGGTCCCGTACAGATCTCCGGCAGCGTCTCCTATCCCCGCGAATACGAATTCGTGGAAGGTGAGAGCGTGGCGGACATCATCGCGCTGGCCGGCGGGTTCAGGCCTGGGGCCTACACCGACACCCTGACTCTTGAGAGGTTTGACGAGGCCGACCCGACTGTCTCTCTGGAGCTGACGCTTGCAGGCGAGCCCGCTCTTCTTAAGAGCTTCAAGGTGGAGCTGGGCGACAGGATATTCATAAGGGCCATTCCCGATTGGCACAGGGACGCCCAGGTGACGGTCACCGGCGAGGTCAAGTTCCCCGGGATCTACGTGGTCGACGAGGGACGGGAGACCCTGACCGATCTCATGAAAAGAGCAGGCGGCCTTACCGAGGAAGCCTCGCTCGCCGAGGCCCGCCTCATAAGAGGCCTATACAAGTCCAGGCCGCATCCCATAGAGCGTGAAGTCGCCGGCATGGCGGAAACCGACATCACGGAGGACTGGAAGGACACCGATCTTACGAAGACCCTGAGCCGGGAGCCCAAGGGCACGGTCGCGCTCGACTATGAAGCCCTCTTTCTCGGCGAGGAAGATGCACAGGACGTGCTGCTGATGGACGGGGATGTGCTTGATATCCCGCGGGCCGCGCGGCTTGTGAGAGTGGCGGGTCAGGTCAACAATCCCGGGCTGGTTGCCCTCGTGGCAGGTAGGGATTACGGTCATTATATCCGTGAGGCGGGGGGCTACGGGACCAAGGCGGATAAAAGGGGCACTGTCCTGATCCGTTCCGGGGGCGGGCAGAGAATCAAAGCCGGCGGCCGTGAGGTTCGCGCCGGAGACATCGTCTGGGTCCCCAAGAAGCCGGACTATAGCTGGTGGGGGATAACCAAGGACATTCTCACGGTCACGGCGCAGATCGCCACCGTG
>JAUXGG010000276.1 GCA_030622265.1 Candidatus Eiseniibacteriota bacterium | reverse complement strand
GTGCCCGGAAAGGTACCGATCTCCTGATGTATCCGGCCGCTGCCTTTACCTCTGCTTCTAACGGCTGAAATCCTGCCACTCTTTATCCTTCGGAAACTGCTTCCCGGTTAACCCATGCGGCCTCTCCCGGACGACCCTGGCCCCCCCGAGTTCGGCACCCTACTGCGCCGCCTGCTCATTCTCTCCTCTATTATGCCCGATGTCGGCCATCATAATCAACGCATCTTCCTTATTGTCAGTATAGTAGTTTTTGTGAATGGCGATCCCTTTGAAGCCATAGCCGCGATAGAGGCTGATTGCACGGACATTGCCGGCCCTGACTTCGAGGGTCGCGACCGCCGCCTCCCGTCTTGCGGCCTCGCTCAGCATGTATTCCAGCAGGCGCTTGCCCAGTCCGCTCCCCTGCCTCTTCCCGGTAACCGCTATGTTGCCGATATGGAGCTCATCACAGATGAACCAGGCTATGGCATATCCAACGACTTCGTCATCCTCTACGCCGACTACAGGGAATGACCGGTCATTGCCGCTGATCTCGTAGAGGAAGCTGGTCCGCGGCCAGGGCATGGTGAAGAGCTCTATCTCCAGCTCGCACACCCGTTTGATGTCGGCAACGGTCATCCTTCGAATCTTCATACGGTCCTATCCGCGGCCCGCCTTGCGCTCGGCTTCCGACGGCCTTATGTACATGGGCTCCGCCGTGACCGGGTCCAGTACTTTCCCTTCCCCGAGAAGGGCCAGGCCGATCTGGCCGACCACGCGAGCGCGCACCCGCCACGCCTCCTCCGGAGCGAATTCAAAGCCGGGTCCGCACCCTGCCCCGGGTCCGCACCCTGCCCCGGGCCCGAGCCCGGAGGCCAGGACATCCCCGTAAGGCGTGATCGCATCACCCAACAGAAGCACCGGCGAACCGCCGCACTCCCCGAGGATCATCTCGATCGCGGCATCCGGCTTGAGGGCCAGGTAATCGGCGAGCCGGGATACCACGGAGCCATCCGATCTGTATATGCTCAAGTATATCTCTCCCCTCCGGGCATCCATCACGGGGACTATGAACCCCGCGTGAGCGCTCCGGGCCTGGGCGATCGCATCGAGTGTGGGAACACCAATGAGGGCAAGCTCGCGGCGAAAGCAGATTCCCTTTGCGATCGCAAGGCCGACCCTGAGGCCCGTGAAGGAACCGGGACCCATGCTTACGGCCACCCCGTCCAATTCTCCCAGGGAGGTTCCGGCGCGGCCAAGCACCTCCTCAACCACGGCGATACCCTTCTCAAGAAGCCGGCCGGCCGCATCCACCGTGGATTCGGAAAGCACTCCGCCTTCCTCGACCACCGCGAATTCTCCCACCTTCCCGGATGATTCGATCGCTAAGAGTCTCACCGGCCGAACCCCTCAAGCAGCTTTCCCATGATCATCAGCCGCTTCCTCAGGCCCGGATCGGCGCTCTTGATCGTAATGAACCGGTCATCGGGCCCCCTGCCCTGCTCCAGGAGGATGTCATACCTTGCCTCCGGAAGCAGGCTCTCGATCTTGTCCGCCCACTCCATGACGCTCACCGAATCACCCCCGAGAAGATCCTCCAGACCCAGGCCCAGGGCCTCATCAGGCGACGTCAGCCGGTAGAGGTCTATATGGTTCACCGGCACGCCCCCCTCGTACTGGGCGACAAGTACGAAGCTGGGGCTGGGAATGTCGCCCTCGACCCCGAGCGCTCTTAGGATACCGCGGGCAATAACACTCTTTCCCGCACCCAGCGTCCCGGACAGGGCCACAATGTCTCCCCCGGTGAGGATGCCACCCATGATCTTCCCAATCTCAGATGTCTCTTCCGGGGATTTCGACAGCACTTTGACAAGATGTATCACGGCCTTACCCTGGTCTCGCTACTTCGGTCTCATCGTGACGCACGGGAGGATCATCTCCTCCATGGATACGCCGCCATGCTGGAAACTGTGCTTGTAGTGGCGCTGATACTCATGGAAGTTCGTGGGGTACACGAAGTAGTAGTCCTCCTTGGCGATGATATAGTTCTTGTTGACGCCACCGCGCGGAAGCTTAAAGTCCAGCGGGTCCTTCAGCCGGATCGCCTGCCTGCTGTCACAGTTAAGGTTTGTCCCATACTTGTATCTCACATTGGTCGATGTCTCCCGGTCGCCCAGCGCGACGGCCGACCTTCGGCCCAGCACCGAACCGTGATCCGTGGTGAGCACCACCACGGCATCCTGAAGGGAAACCGACTTGAGGATCTCCAGAAGCGGAGAGTGCATGAACCAGGACTTGGTGAAGCTCCTGTAGGCCGACTCATCGGGAAGCATTTCCTGTAGCACGACGGATTCAGAGCGGCTGTGGGCGACTATGTCCACGAAATTAAAGACCAGGGAAACCAGGGGAACGCTCTGCAGGGTCGGTACTGTCTTCCTGGCCTGGATCGCCTCGTCGGCGGTATAGATCTTGATGTACTTGGGAGAGGGGGTGACCTTGATTCCCATCTTCTTAAGCTGCTTGTCAAGGAGCTGCTTCTCGTAGCGGTTTCTCCCGGTCTCATCACCCGAGCTCTCGTCCCAGTAATCAGGGTAGATCTCCGCTATCTCGCTGGGGAAGAGCCCGGCGAAGATCGCGTTTCTCGAATACGGTGTGGCGGTGGGCAGGATGGAATAGTAGCACTCGGTGTCGATGGAGAAGTATGGCTCCAGCATGGGCTCGATCGCCAGCCACTGGTCCAGCCTGAGGCAATCAAGGATGATGAAGTAGACCTTCTTGCCCGCGGACAGATGCGGGGCTACGAACGAGGCCATCACGTCCACAGAAAGCTGCGGAGAGTCCCCGTCGCGCGTCCAGCCTCCATAGGCCTGCTCCACATACATGCAGAATCCCACGTTGCACTGCTTGCGCTGATCGAGGTGGCTCTGCATGAGCCCGCTGTCCGGGAACTTGTCCAGGAGGACGTCCCACTCGCTCAGCCTGCGATGGATATTGAGCCAGTCCCTCCAGCCCTTCGCGTCCCGCTTCAGCTCCTCGATCTTGTTGAACTCATCGACGAACTCCCTCGAGAGCTCGCGCTCCCTGATCGTCCGGCTCTCGAGGATACGCCTGATGGCAGAGAGGATCTGCACCGGGTTGACAGGCTTCAAGAGGAAATCATCGATGCGCTTCCTCAGGGCCTCATCGATCAGCTCCTCTTCCTCCATCTTGGTGATCATCACGACGGGGACTGAGGGCCTGATGTCCTTGATTTTCATGAAAGTGGAAAGGCCGTCCAGCCCCGGCATCATCTGGTCCAGAAGAACAAGATCGAAGTTCTCCTTCTCCACAAGTTTGATCGCGTCCTCGCCGTTCGCGACCGGGGTAACGGCATAGCCCCGTTCCTCGAGGAAGATCATCTGGGACTTCAAGAGATCGATCTCGTCGTCCACCCAGAGAATGGACGCCTTGCTTTCGACCATCAGGCTCCCCCTCCCGTGTGTTTTACGGCAGGAATCTCCATGACAAACAGGGAGCCTTTACCCGGGGATGTCCTCAGGAGGCTCAGCTTGCCATAATGGTATTCCTCAACAACCCTTCGCGCCAGCGGCAGTCCCAGTCCCCATCCGCCCCTCCTGGTGGTGTACCCGGGCTCGAAGATCTCCTTGGCCGATTTCTGGTCCATACCCCTGCCATTGTCCTCCACCTCGATGGATATGCTCTGGCGCCGCGAAATATAGGTGGCGCGGAGCTCCACTATGCCCCGGGGTTTGTCCATGGCGTCGAGGGCGTTCTTCAGGAGATTCTCGATCGCCCATTCTAAGAGGTCCGCGTTCACGTCGGCCTTCGGAAGATTGCCGAAGTGCTCCTTTATCTCGAC
>JAUXGG010000125.1 GCA_030622265.1 Candidatus Eiseniibacteriota bacterium | reverse complement strand
GCTCGAGCATCGGCGGCGTGATCAATGTCGTGACCGAGGGTCCGGGCAAGCATGACCGCGGGCATATGTCCCTCTCGCTGGGTTCTCTCTTCACCCAGAGGCTCCAGGGAAGCTATGCCTTCGGTGCGGCCGGCTGGAACATCCTTGCCCTGGGTTCCGCGCTTTCAAGCGAGGGCGACTATGATTTTCTCGATACCAACGGGACGCCCTACAACCCCGCCGACGATGCCATGGTCACGCGCATCAACAACCAGCTTAAGGAATATGAGGCCCTGCTCAAGGTGAGCGGCCCGCTGGCAAACGGCATCCTGGTGGCATCCAACCAGTTTTACTACCGGAGACAGGGTCTGCCCGGATACAGCACCGTCCAGTCAGAGACCGAACGCCTGACCAAGACCTATGACCTCCTGCATCTTGGATGGCGGAGGGCTTTCGATCACGCTCTACCCTGGGAGCTCAACCTTGGCGTGCACGGGCTTTACCAGATCAACCACTTCGAAGACCGGCGCCCCAAGAAGGCGGGCGTGAAACCCGATGAGAAAAACCGCACGGTCTCATACGGTGCGGTTGGCCGGCTGCAGCTTCCGCTTCCCCGAATCAGGCAGGCCTTAAGGGGCATGGTCTCTCTGAGCCGTGAGGGCTTCCGTCCCGAGGAGACCTTTCTTGAAACCGTTCGAGGAGAAGAACAGATACGCCGTATCTTTGCCGTGTCACTCGAAGATGAGATTCATCTTGTTCATGATCGCCTCCGGCTCATCCCCTCCGGCAGATACGAAAAATACACCGACCGGATGACACCGTTTAAGGAAGTGCGCGCTGACCTGGCAATCTACTTCAGGGGCATGACCGAGACCGAGCTCACTCATAGTCTCTCGACAGGCATCATAAGCCTCGTGGCAAACCCGGGCAAGGGCTTCACGGTCAAGGCCGACTATGGCCGCCATCACCGCGTGCCTGCCATGATGGAGCTCTTCGGATACCGCGGGTCGGTGCTACCCAACCCCGGTCTCCAGCCCGAGGTGGGGCTTAACCGTGACGTCGGCGTGGGATGGGAGAAGGCATCCTCTTCCGGCACCCGGGTGGCCCTGGAATGCGTTTACTTCTGGTCGGACGTGGACCAGCTCATAATGTTCGTATATGTCCCGTTCGCCCAGGCCTCTCAGGCCATCAATATCGACAGCGCCGACATTGAAGGTTACGAGGTCTCACTCTCCCTGGGTTCCTGGCTGGGCTTCAGCCTAAGCGGCAACCTGACCAGCCTGCGCGCACTTAACACCGGGCCTGTAAGTTATCTTAACGGCAAGCATCTTCCTAACAGACCCGGGCTGGAAGCTTTCGGCAGGCTCAGGTGGGCCGGCCGCGGCATATCCGCCTTCTATGAGTTCAGCTACATAGGCGGCAACTACTGGAACCCTTACAACACCCGGGCTCCCAACAATAGCGGGCCTCTCTTTGATATCCGGCGGTTTCACAATGTCGGAGCTACGGTGCCGGCAGGAGTAGGAGGAACGGATTTCACCCTGGAAGTCAGAAACCTGGCTGACGAAAGGTTCGAGGACATTATGGGATACCCCCTTCCCGGAAGGTCGGTATACGGAACGGTGGCGGTGGATTTCTGATAATCCAAATGACGGAGGTTTCAAAGATGACTCAAGAAAACACAACTCAAGGTGGTTTCACAAAACGAGGAGGATGTATGCGACGCAGAGTATACGTACCTATATGGCTGGCCGTTTGCCTTATCGTCCTGGCCCAGGTGCCGGTCGCTGCAACGGAGTACGCCTTTGTACTCAGCACCGACTACTGGTCCACAGCCTACTACTCCACCATCGGGATCGAGCCACCCCGGACGACCGACATAGCCGTGGAGCCTGTAAGCACCGATCCGGTCGCCTACTACGATGTCGATGAGGACATGGTCTTCGTGATTAACCGCTACCTGGCCGACAATATCCAGGTGGTCGATCCGGGCCCGCCGTTCACCACAATCGCCCAGTACTCTGTGGGCAACGGATCGAATCCCTACGACATAAGGCTCGTGAGCAATGAAAAGGCTTATGTCTCTCGCTACGAGTGGACGACCCTGCTCATAGTGCATCCGTACACTGGTGATTCCCTGGGCGTGATCGATCTGGCCGCACTGGCCGATGCCGACGGAATCCCCGAGATGGGTCGCATGGAGATGGTGGACGGAAATCTATTTGTTGCTTTGAACAACATCGACCGCACCACCTGGCAGCCTGCCGGCCCGGGGAAGATTGCTGTGATCGACACCCAGGCCGACACCCTGATCGATTGCGATCCCGTAAGCCCCGGTGTTCAGCCCATAACCCTCCAGCTTCCCAACCCCTACTCCAAACTCAGGTATGACCCGTGCCGTATGGAGCTGACTGTAAGCTGCGCCGGAGCCTGGGGCGGGATCGATGGCGGCGTTGAAGTCATAGACCCCTTCACGCTTGAGAGCACAGGGATCATAGCTACTGAAGCCGGGCTGGGCGGCGACATCTCCGATGCGGTCTCAACTCCGGGCCTGAAGTGGTATGCCGTGGTCTTAGACACCACCCCCTGGCCGAACAACTTCGCCAGGCTGGTCTCATTCGATCGCGAAACGGGTGAAGTGCTCGATACCCTCTACCACCAGACCTCGGGATCAGGCTCTTATCTCGCAGGAATCGAGATCAACAGGCAGCAGGAGCTTTACCTTTGCGATCGTGATGTGGCGGATCCCTCGGTGCGCATCTTTGACACCCTCCTCGATACCCTGATCACCAAGATCGGCGTGGGCGTGCCCCCCTTCGACATCACCTTCCTGCAGGTTCCTCATGCAGGCGTGGACGGGCAGCCCGAGCAAGATCCCCGTGAGCTCTGTTCACTCACTCGGAACAGTCCCAACCCATTCAGGACTTCAACCCGCATAGCCTTCGCGGTGGAGGGTCCATCCCGGAGAGTGCGACTCGAGGTCTATGACGCACTCGGCAGACACATAAAGACCTTGCTTGACCAGTCCATGCCCGGGGGTTCGCATACCATAACCTGGGACGGAAGGGACTCCCTCGGCAGGCCCGTTGCGGGCGGTGTCTATTTCTACCGCTTGAGATCTGCGGATACATCCGGTGTGCCCTCGACCGGGCGCATGATTCTCCTGAGGTAGCGTCCGGGCTCTGTCCCCGTCGGCTTTTCCCGGGTCGCCCAACGACTGGTTGATTTCGTTTCGCCCATGGGTTAGAATTAGCCGGTTCGTACAAGGGAGGGGATTGGCCGATGGAACGCTTCAAGAAAATAGTCGTTCTGCAGAACCGCCAGGAGGCCGAGGTGATGGATGCCGCGCTCAAGGAGCGTGAGATCCCCCACCAGATAAAGTCTTACCACGACTCTGCCCTCGACGGCCTCTTCCAGGTCACCAAGGGCTGGGGCCACGTCGAAGCCCCCGAGGAGTACAAGGACGAGATTAAGAGTATCCACTCAGGCCTCCCCGGTGAAATCATCGAAGAGGACGAGAAAATAGACAGCGGCGAAAACGACTCCTAGAGAGGTAATTCACCCCTAGATTGCGAGGTTGATTCAATGGATCCACGAGTAAAGAGGCTGGCCGAGACCCTGATTCACTACTCCATCAAACTTAAGAAGGGGCAACTGATAAGGGTCCAGGGCGAGGTGACCGCGCTGCCGCTCATCAAGGCGGTCTACGAGGAAGCCGTCAAGGTCGGGGCACACCCTTATACCATGATCCGGGTGCCCGACAACGAGGAGACACTCCTTAAGTACGGCAGTGATGCCCAGCTCAAGTACATCTCTCCGGTGAAGAAGGTTGAATCCAGGAAGATCGATGCCCTGGTCGCCATCTGGGGCACCGAGAACACCAAGTATCTCTCAGGCGTGGATCCCAAACGCCAGGCCCTCTCCCGCAGGAGCCAGGGCCCACTGGTCAAGACGATGTTCAAGCGCATTGCAGATAAGTCCCTATCCTGGGTGGGAACACAGTTCCCGACCCTGGCGAACGCCCAGGAAGCCAACATGTCCCTGTCCGAGTATGAGGACTTTGTCTACAAGGCAGGCCATGTGGACAAGGGCGATCCGATCAAGCACTGGAAGAAGGTGGCCCGGGACCAGGCCCGCCTCATCAAGATCTTAAACCGGTTCGACCGGTTTCACTTCCAGGCAAAGGGAACCGACCTTAAGATGCGCCTCAAGGGCCGCAAGTGGATCAACTGCGCGGGTACGGAGAACTTCCCGGATGGCGAGATCTTCTCGAGCCCCATCGAGAACACGGTAGAGGGGCACATCCACTTCAGCTTCCCCGCCTGCTATATGGGACGCGAGGTCGAGGACGTGCGCCTCGAGCTCAGGAAGGGCAAGGTAGTCAGTGAAAGCGCCGGCAAGAACGAGGATTTCCTGAAGGCCATGCTGGATACCGACAAGGGCTCCCGGTTCGTGGGCGAGATCGCAATTGGTACCAACTATGATATCAAGCGCTTCTCTAAGAATATCCTCTTCGATGAGAAGCTGGGAGGCACCTGTCACATGGCGGTCGGCGCATCAATCCTCGAGGCGGGCGGCAAGAACCACAGCGCCCTGCACTGGGACATGATCTGTGACATGAAGAAGGACGCCCAGATAACAGCCGACGGCAAGGTGGTCTACCGTAACGGGAAGTTCACCATATAGGAATCCAGATAGCACAGCGGTGCATGACCGGTACCGGGCCAGCTGGTGGACTGCTCCCCATCTTGAGTTCAGGTCAATCCCAGCGCTTGAGGTGAGACGGCTGGAAGATCCACTCCGGCGTGCGAAGGACACTATTGAAATCAGTGTCATACCAAGGGCTCAGGTCTTCATCCATAGGGTTTTTCAGCAGGTGTATCTCTTGCGCCGGCATATAACTCTGCACCAATAGAAAGAGCCTCTCGCCTGATGCAGGGTTCACTGCAATGTCAACCACCATAACCGCATGACCGGGAAAACCGCCCAGGATGAAGACATCTCCGGCCGAAATGTCATCTACGTCATTCACGGGTATGAGTTCAAGACTTAGCGAATAAGACCCTGCATATGTGAATACCGAACTCAGGTACTCTCTGAGCGTGCTGTGAGAGGAATCCCGATCCGCAGATCTGGTCCAGGAAACGTCATTGTGGTGAACGACGGGCCTGTAGCCTTCCATCCATCTGCTAAAGCTGGCCTCATCACCGCTTGTGTAGTTGAAGCGGATGTCTTCGTACCTTGCCTGTGAGTACAGATACTCGGCGCGGAGCCGAATGACTGCATCGGCACACTGCTGTAGATCGCTGGTTCCGACATCGATATCCACGACGGCTGCATGGGCGTCCTGATTGCCCTTACGCCGGCCATTAAAGAGCATTACAGGTGGCCTGCCACGCTTAAGTGGAAGGTGCCTCAGCCAGTACCCAAAACAGCCGGATGGTAGGCTGTCTCGCTCAAACCCGCTGGGTGTTTCGATCCTGACTGCTATGGTCTCATTCTCATCGCACTGCCCCAACCAAGGATATGGACTGGGTGAGCTAACCGCGGAACCCGCGAAAAGCATGATGATGACCAGTATGGTGAATGTGTATATCCTCGCCAAGCCTTCTGCCTCCGCCTGGACGTCAGTGGAATTGTAGCACAAGGTGTGGGAGATTCGAACCCCAAAACTGACAGAGATTCCACCGCGGGGCGCAGGGTAGTACCACTGGTGTTGTACATACTCGTCAGGAAGGTAAGATTGGCTGGCTTCGACTCCTGTTTGGTACCGTACCATCTATCCGAAATCGTGGGACCGGTACTGGATAGCCTCGGCCAGGTGTTGGGTTTTGATTCCCTCGCTTGAGTCGAGATCGGCTATGGTACGCGCAATCT